>CABTWF010000011.1:0-40131 GCA_902488495.1 uncultured Streptococcus sp.
AGTTGCGAGTAGTAAAACTATGAATAATGGTTTATAGCTTTTTCTTAATCTGTCTTTACTCATTGTTATCTCCACTCCTCTCAGCATATTCAGCATTGACACTATATACATTCTTCCCTTGATTTAATTCATTAAGTTGTTAATCTATATAAGTGAAAACCACTACTGTACTCCTTTTTCTTTATCCGAATAATATATAGTAACTAAAGATGTTGTTTTCCCTTTATGAGAATTCAATATTTCCCACTGGTCGTTTATTTCTTTATTTGTTTTTCCATTAACAAAACCATTATAATTTTCAACGTCATTTAAAGAGTGGCCTACACGGTATTCTATTTTTACTTTATCTGAAAATAGAATATTTACATCACAAGACCAGTCGCCCGGAGGGGTTGTATATTCTGGATTAGAAATTTTGATCTCTTCTATCCCTTCATAGGAATTCTTTAAGGCGTTTACCAAACTAACTTCATACTCTCTATTCCGATGTTCTTCTTGGGATTTTCCTAACATACTAAACATAAAAACACCTCCTGCTGTGATAGTTGCGACTAGAAAAACTATGAATAATGGTTTATAGCTTTTTCTTAATCTGTCTTTACTCATTATCATTTCCTCTTTATCTCAGCATATTCAGAATTTACACTATAAACATTTTTTCCGTCATTTAATTCATTGAGTTGTTTATCAGTATAAATGTATACCATTAATATTCTCCTTCTGAACCATCTGAATAAATAATTTTTGTGAGTTTACTAGTCTTACCCAAGTGACTATTTAAAAATTCTCGGTCCTCTTTTCTATTCTCTCTTTCTAAGGATACATCAGAAATACGTTTATCATTTTTTGAATAATTAATTTTATATTTTATGCTTCTCTCATTAAAAAATAGTTCAACTACGCAAGTCCAGCTTCCTGGCGGATTTGTGTAGTTTGCATTAGAAAATCTAATTTCTTCAACACCCTCATAACTATCTTTTAAAGTTTCAACCAAACTAACTTCATACTCTCTATTTCGACGTTCTTCTTGAGACTTCCCTAACATACTAAACATAAAAACACCTCCTGCTGTGATAATTGCGATTGACAAAACGATTAGTAACCTTTTATAACTTTTTTTAATGCTGGAATTGTTCATTTAAGATTTCCTCCTTTCTCTTGTTATACTATAAGATTAGTCTATTTTACACTATAATAAGAAAAAGTTGATTTACTTCTATAAGGTCTTAGTAGGACTCCCAGAATCCGTTCCCGCAGCAATCACAGCTATACTTTTATAACCCGGTTTGCCGTTGACTATAGGAGCCTACCGCCAAACCATCAAAACCTGTTCCTCGGTGAGACTTAGTCGCAACGACACGGAATTCTTGACCATCGGAGGTTGTTATAGTGTTGATTTCACCTTTTTTAACTCGTTATCTGATTTAGCAGTAACAATATTTGTTCGGTTTTCTTTACGCTGTGCGAACTCAGTATTAACACTGTAAACATTCGGACCTTGATTCAATTCATTAAGTTGTTTGTCTGTATACACGTATTTATTCATCATAGCTCCCCTTCTGAACCATTCGAATATTTAACTTTAACTTTTGACTTAGTAGAACCTCGCCTAGAATTTAAAAAATGTTGAAATTCTTCATCATCCTTATTATATACTCCAATCCTAATTTTATTCGAGTTTATATCAAAAGCTAAAACATGTTCTTTAGATGTTCCATCAAAAAATTTTAGTTTCACATCCGCCCCCCAAGCGTCTGATGGAATTGAGCTGTACGATGGATTCGTAATCGTTACCTCCTCAATCCCTTCATAGGAATTCTTTAAGGCGTGTACCAGACTAACTTCATACTCTCTATTTCGACGTTCTTCTTGGGATTTTCCTAACATACTAAATATAAAAACACCTCCTGTTGTGACAGTTGCGAGTAGTAAAACTATGAATAATGGTTTATAGCTTTTTCTTAATCTGTTTTTACTCATTGTTATTTCCATTCCTCTCAGCATAATCAGCATTGACACTGTATACATTCTTCCCATGCTTTAATTCATTGAGTTGTTTATCAGTATAATTAAATACCATTACTGTTCCCCTGTTTCACCATTTGAATAAATCACTTTTACATTTTTTTCTGTAATTCCACGATGGTTTATCAAATATTGATTATCATCTTTTCGAGAACTATTTTGAAAATCTCTACTTCTTATTTCGTTATTTTGTTTATTAAATGCAATTATATAACTTAGTTGTTTGCTATCAGAGAAAAATATTTTAACTTTTGCGCCCCAAGCATCAGACGGAATTGATGCATATGAAGGGTCGGTTATATGTACCTCCTCAATCCCTTCATAGGAATTCTTTAAGACGTTTACCAAACTGACTTCATATTCTCTATTTCGACGTTCTTCTTGAGATTTCCCTAACATACTAAATATAGAAACACCTCCTGCTGTAATGGCTACGAGTAACAAAACGATTAGTATCCTTTTATGGCTTTTTTTATTGCTGGAATTATACATTTAAACTTTTTCCCTTTTTCTACTTGAAAACTCTTCATTTACTATATAAATAGCAAAATATCAGTATAATTAAATACCATTATTGCTCTCCTGTTTCACCATTTGAATATCGTACTAATATTGTAGATTCTGTTTTACCAATGTGTTTTTGAAGTATCGACCATTGTTGATCAATTTCTTCATTAGTATTCCCTTTCATAAGACCATCATGGTTTTCTTTATAGGTTAATCTGTGATTAATTCCATAAGTAATAGTTTGACTATCATTGAACTGTACTGAAATATCACAAGACCACGAACCCGGTTTGTCATTATAGTAAGGATCCATAATCTTAATCTCCTTAATCTCTTGGTAGGAATTCTTTAAAGCATTAACCAGACTTACTTCATACTCTCTATTTTGACGTTCTTCTTGAGACTTCCCTAACAACCTAAACATAAAAATAGCTCCTGCTGTGATGGCTACGAGTAACAAAACGATTAGTAGTCTTATATATCTTTTTTTATTGCTGGAAATATTCATTTAAGCTTTTCTCCTTTTTCTCCTTGAAGACTTTTCGTTCACACTATAAACAGCATAATCTTGGTTTAAATTATTCATCAGTATAATGGAAATTCATCATAGTTCTCCTTGCTCGCTATCAGAATAAGTAATTCTCACTGACTTTAAAGTTTTCCCTCTATGAGTTTCTAAATACTGCCAATCTTCGTTTGTTTCTTGACGGCCACCATAATTGGTTTTATAGTTTAAATGATGATTAATTCCATATGAAAGAGTTCTTTCATCTTTAAATTTAATTTCTACATCACAAGACCACGAACCAGGAGGGCTTGTGTATTCTGGATTAGAAATTTTAATCTCTTCAATCCCTTCATAGGAATTCTTTAAGGCATTCACCAAACTAACTTCATACTCTCTATTCCGATGTTCTTCTTGAGATTTTCCTAACAACCTAAACATAAAAACACCTCCTAATGTGATGAATATGAATAGTAAAACTATGAATAATGGTTTATAGCTTTTTCTTAATCTGTTTTCACTCATTGTTATTTCCATTCCTCTCAGCATAATCAGCATTGACACTATATACATTCTTCCCGTGATTTAATTCATTAAGTTGTTTATCAGTATAACTAAATGCCATTATTGCTCTCCTTCGTCATTATTAGAATAAGTTACCCTAATTTTCGAAGCAGTTTTACCCTTGTTTTCATTTAAAAATTGTCGATCTTTTACTCTATTTTCCCATTCCAATGAAGTATCTGTTATTTCTTCAGTGTCTAGAGAATATCCAACACCATACTTAATTTTTTCTTCATGTTTAAATTTGATTTCTAGATCACAAGACCACGAACCAGGAGGGCTTGTGTACTCTGGATTGGAAATTTTAATCTCCTCAATCCCTTTGTAGGAATTCTTTAACGAATTAACCAGACTCACTTCGTACTCTCTATTTCGACGTTCTTCTTGAGATTTTCCTAGCATACTAAACATAAAAATAGCTCCTGCTGTGATGGTTGCGAGTAACAAAATGATTAGTATTCTTGTATGACTTTTTTAAATTCCAGAATTATTCATTTATGCTTTTCTCCTTTTTCTTATTATACAATATTCTAATCATTCTTAACAAAGTAAGGGGTAAAAATTATACTATATACTGAAAATCAGATTTCTAATTCTTAAAAAACCAAATCTTTTTTGATTTGGTTTTGAAGGTTTATATTTAATTTTATTTATACCGATCATACTCATCTTTTTTATGTATTACCATATAGCAGGATACCAAGATGACGAAGATTTTAAGCAGGAAGGTTTCGGATCGATCAATATCTATGGTTATCTGAGACAAGACATTAATGATCGAATGTGTCATAACGCAAATCCAGAGATTCTTTGTTTTGTTATAAAGAGCTGAGAGTATGAAAGAATTCGTCAGCAATCCAAATAAAAACGGTAGAATTTGCAGAGTTGCTAGGGAACCATCTATGTAAAAGAACAACAGATGCCAAATTGCCCAGCTGAAAAAGGTTAGAATTGCTGAGTAAAAATATGGCAACTTTTCTTGTAAAATTGGTTGAAAGACATATCGCCATCCAATCTCTTCTATACCGCCAAAGACAATAAATTTGAAGAACATCAAAAATGGGAGATACCAGCTAAATTCTATTATTTTCCCACCAAACATTAGAAAAGAAAAATCAAGAACTATAAGGAAAAAAGATAATAAATAATGTTTGTAACTGGTATGAATGTTAAAAAAATCGTTAACGATCTTCTTAAAAGGAATATGAAAATAGTGATTTGCAACAATTATTCCCCAAAGAGCTGAAGAAATCCCACCTAAAATGATTCCTAAAATAGTTAATAGATTGGAATGAATAGAAAAAAGATTCAAGAGAAAGAAAAGGAGACAAGCTGATACTAACTGGCTAAATGTGCCTAGCAAATATACCGCAATTGCCTTATTTCTTTTCATAGAGAATCCTTTCAATGATATTTTACGTAAAATAAATTATGTAAACGGAACTTATAGCAACAAATCTTTGACCTTTCCAATTTCACTTTTTGGAATCACTAGGTGAATCATATCACCCAGATACATTCTAGTTGAGCCGTTAACGGTTTGGCTTTTGCCATTATGGACTTGGGTGGTGATGAGTACGTTATGTGGCAAGTTGAGCTCGTGAACCTGTTTTCCAGCGATTTTGTCAGACACAGGGATTTCTATGAGGGTGACTTCTCCTTCGTCTGTTGCTTCTTCTGGCAGCATTTTTTCGAGCATGGCCTCATAGACTGGAGCACCCTTGAGTAGATCCATGACGATGTATGCCACCAAGGTCACTAAGCCAAGTGGCATGAGGTTTCGAATGTCCCCTACCATCTCAGTAACAAGTATCATAGCGGTTAAGGGAGCCTTGGATATTGCCCCAAAGTAGCCACTCATTCCTAAAATAACAAATATAGGAAATTGCTCTTGACTGACAAGCCCAAGATTGACACAAATGACACCAACTAGAGCACCAAGCAAGGACCCAAGCGCCAAAATGGGAAGGAAAATTCCTCCTGGGAGACCACTTCCATAACTAATCATGCTCCAAACAAAGCGAATCAAAAAGTAAGCTAATAGAACCTCAAAACTAAAATTTTGCTCAGTTAGGGAAAGAACAAGCTGATTTCCACCACCAAGGATTTGTGGCAAGAAAATCCCGACTGGTATGATGAGAATAAAGGCGATAATTGGATAATATGCTCTATCCAAATGGATTTTTTGACCAATCCAGTCATAAATTCGACCAACATTGAGTACAGCTTTCTCATAGAGAAAACCGGAAAGCCCCAAAAAAACTCCCATAAGGAGGTAAATCCAATACTGGTCTAGGGTCATGAGAGGAATGTTGTCTGGCATATCCAGTACGGGTGTTAGGCCAAATATGAGTAGTGAGACAAAGTTTGCTACGAGACTAGCTGCTAGAGTCGAGACCCAAAAAAAGCGGGAAAAATGGTGATAGACTTCTTCTACAACAAAGAGGAGACCTGCGATTGGTGCATTAAAGGCAGCGGCTAAACCTGCAGCAGCTCCACTGGCAATCAGGGAACGTTCCTCTACTGGGCTAGATTTGAGCCACTTGGCTATACCTTTACCACCAACTGCTCCAAGTTGAATACTTGGTCCTTCTCGACCTAGCATAAGGCCACTAGCAATAGCAAGAATACCTAATACATATTTCTTCCAGAGGACACTCCACCAGTTAAGAGTCATGAGTCCCTTTAGTTCGGCTTCGACTTGAGGAATTCCTGAACCCTTGATATCTTTTTCTGACCGAGTTAGTTTCGCACTGAGCCAGCAAACGATTAAATAAAATAGACCAATGATAAAAAGATTGCGCACTAGGTGCGCTTGATCTTGATAAAGTCCTTGTATCAGATGGAAACCCTTTTCGATTAAGAAACGAAAAGATCCGACGATTAGCCCGACGACGAGACCAACAATGACTCCTCGCCCAACTTGGGATAATATGGTGCTTGAGGCAAAGGCAAATTCTTTCTTGGAACTGAGTGTTTCTGACTGTTCCTCCATAATCATTTCCTCTTACTTGTCTTTCTTAGTTGAAACCAGTGTTTTGACTGGTTCAAAACTGGTTCGGTGAATTGGGGTGACACCTAATTTTTCCAGTCCTTCTAGGTGTTTAGCTGTTCCATAGCCTGCATTAGCTGTAAAATCATAGCCGGGATATTGGTTGTCATATTCCTTCATCAATTCATCCCGTGTCACCTTGGCCACTATAGATGCAGCTGCGATGGAGAGGGAGTTGGCATCTCCTTTGATAATGGAGGTTTGTGAAATTGGTAACTCCAGTTTCATGGCGTCTATCAAGAGGTGCTCAGGTTGCGGACTGAGCTGGGAGATTGCTTCTTTCATGGCTAGTTTGGTTGCTTCATAGATATTGACTTGGTCAATGACTTGATTATCCATGATTCCAATCCCGATTGCTAAGGCTTGGTCTTGAACAGCATGATAAATTTCCAGATGTTTCTTTTTAGGGATTTTTTTGCTATCGTTGAGGCCTTTAATCTTACAATTTTTGGGCAAGATAACAGCTGCAGCGACTACGGATCCAGCCAGAGGACCACGGCCGACCTCATCAACACCTGCAATTAGGGTCAATCCTTGCTTATACAGTTCTTTTTCATAGGAAAGCATAGTTTCCAAACGAAGGTCTTCATCCAGTTCAGCCTGAATGGCTTTTTTACGCTTGTTGATTTCCTTTTGAACTCCAGAACGAGGATCTTTTTCGAATTCTAGAAAAAGAGGATTGTCTAATTCTTTGACAGTGGCAAGAAGTTCTTTAATTTCTTTAATCGTCGTCATCGATGTCGTCCAATGTATCTAAGGTGTAGTTACCGAGTTTTCCATCACGGACTTCCTTGACGAAGAGGCTGTAAAAGCGGTCGTAGTCGTCTCGGAAACCAAGGGCACGGGTCATATCCATGATGATAACAGGTGCTTCTTCTTCTATCTTCATTTGTTTGAAGCGTTCAGCTAGCTTTTCTGGATAATGTTTTTTGAAATAATCAAGACCAAAAATGGTCACTTCATCCATAGGAAGCAACTGGTCTTTAATGGCTCCAGTCAAGGCTAGTTTCAAAGCAACGGTTTCGTCTTCAAATTTAGGCCAGAGAATCCCTGGTGTGTCTAAAATTTCAAGGTCTTTATTGGTTTTAAGCCATTGTTGCCCCTTGGTAACACCTGGTTTATTGCCTACAACCGCAATCTTTTTCCCAGCCAAACGGTTCATGAGAGTTGACTTACCGGCATTTGGAATTCCGATAATCATAGTCCGCAAGGTTTCGATCTTAATACCGCGTTCTTTCTGGCGTGCAATCTTATCAGCCATGAGCTTTTTAGCGGCATCAGTAACAACTTTTACAGTCACTTGCTCTTTGGAATTGATAGCCAGAGTTTGGATTCCCTGTGATTCAAAATACTGACGCCATTCTTTGGTCATTGCGGGGTCAGCCAGATCTGCCTTATTCAAAATCAAAAGCTTTGGTTTATCCCCAACAATCTTAGTTAACATAGGATTTTGACTAGATAAAGGTAGCCTAGCATCCACCAAAATCGTCACAAAATCAACAAATTTTAAATTCTCCTGAACTTGCCGCCGAGCCTTAGACATGTGACCCGGAAACCATTGAATAGTAGCCATAATATTTTCCCCTTCCGACTAAAAAAAACGTAGTAAAAACGTTTTCTTTCTTACTACCTATTCTATCATAAATGAGGAACTTTTGCACAGGCTTTGACCACAATAAATGACAAATAGTATAGGTACGAAACATCCTTGATGCCAGTCACGATTTACTTGACTTTTTTTGCTAACAGGTATATACTTAGTGTATACTAATTCGTGGAGGTAGAGCGATGAATACAGTAAAGACTCGGAAGGTAGGGAATTCTCTCACTGTGACTATTCCTAAAAATTTGGGGATGACAGAAGGTCAAGAAATGGTTGTCTACAAAGGGATTGACGGAGTCATTGTCTTAGCTCCAAAACTGAAAGATCCTTTTGATGGGATTACTGATTTGAGAATGACAAATGATTTTGAAGGGGTAAGGTCACTTGATAGCGAAATCTGACTATATTCCTGAAAAGCAGGATATCATTTGGCTGGACTTTGATCCATCAGTTGGTCGAGAAATCCAGAAACGGCGACCTGCCTTGGTTGTTTCTAGGAGAGAATATGCCTTGCAAACTGGTTTTGTGGCTGTCTGTCCTATCACTCATGGCCAACATCGTTTGGCAGAAAAGGGCTTGCTTGTTCCTGTCTCATCAGATAAGGTAGATGGTGCTGTTAATCCATTTCAACTGTATACCTTCGATTTTCGGATGCGTAATGCTCAAAAAATAACAAGAATGGACACACAATGTTTTCAGAAAGTCGTCCAACTTTACCAGTACATCTTTGGAGATACTTAAATCCTACCATGCATAGACAAGGTAGGAATTTTTCTATATGAGTAACCTATCTAAAAACGGATGAAGACAATTGAGGAGAATCCCTCTAGTCCAACTTTCTTGTGCAGATGATAGATGTTCTGCCTGAAGGCATTCTTTTAGAAAATCGCGGACTTGTTCTGGTGAGATTTCAAACTCAAAGGCTTTCATCTTGTAGAAAAAGTCGATGAGATGCTCAGATAAGTATTCATCTGAAAAGCGTACTTCTCCACTTTTTCGATATTCTAATAGGAGCCGAGAAAATCTGGATTTTTCATCAGGCAAATCCCGAAAATAGGAATTAAGAAGCCAAGTCTGCTTCTGCTTTCGTTCAATAGGATCTTGACTTGCAATCCGCTGATCCTTTTCCAGCTCCTTCTGGTTTTGCTTAACCTTGATAGCCCGTTCATCTCTATTTTTTCCAAAGAGGATTTTCTCCCATTTTCGTTCTTCTTGAGTCAAGGTTTCTGTAAAACCAAAGTAATCTTGATAGGCTCGCTCTGCAGGTCCCATGGCAAGAATGAGGTTGTCAGCGTATTGCTTGGCGATTTTATCTCTTTTCTTACGTTCCTTCTCAGCCTGAATCCGTAAATGCTGCTCGTAGTCAATTTTCTCCTTGCCTAGTTTGACAAGGTAGAGTTGGTCATCGGTCTTACCAAGTAAAAAAGGTTTGATACACTTTTCCAACACTTCTTCCATACGAGCCTTCTTCTTTGGCTCTGCCTTGGTCCAACTTCCGCCTTGAAAGACCTCTAGGAAGAGCTGATAGTCTCTCTCAGGCGTGAATTGATTGCCACGATTGGCTTTGAAAACACCTTTCTCCCAAAACCATTTTAGAAGTTGCTCGTCAAAATCTCTTTTATTAACCTTGATTTTTTCCTTTTTCTGAGCTTTTCTGGTTAGGTTTTCAACTTTTCTGAGTAGTTTTTCTTCCTCTTCTAGTTGCTGATCGAGGCTAATACGATGAAAATGGCGAACACAGTCGCTACCAATCGGAAAGAGGCGTTGGCCTGTAACTCCGTTAAAGAGTTCGTAGGCGTATTTTATGGTATTCCCGCAGACACAATTGCTACGACCGATACCGTTAAAAATCAAGGAAACTTCATTCCATTCCTTGGTAGCTTGATCCCAAGTATCGGCTTTTGAAGCCTGTAAAACCGCATCATGCAGGGATTTTCTAACTGGAAGTGTCATGAGGTCTCCTTTCTAGGTTATACTTTTACAACTTGAACCTCGTCTTTGCCGAGCAAAATCAAGTATTTTTCTATGTTTTCAATCGAATAGGCTCGAGATAAAGCCTCTCCGTATAGGGCTAACTGACCACGGTAGCGGTCTATGAGTTGACTTGGCTCATCGTAGCGGTCTGTCTTGTAGTCGAAAAGAACGATACGATCCTCATAAAGCAGATAGCCATCCAAGATCCCACGAACAACAAAGTCTTCCTGACTCTTTTGGTCTCGTTTGAGCATGGAGAAAGGTTGCTCGCGGTAGAGATGGTCGGTATTAGCGAGAATTTCCTGACCAAGTGCTGTATCAAAGAATGCGAGAATTTTAGAAAGATTGATCCTGTCTCTGACAGCTGGACTAGTCTGAACTTGTTTGAGAGTTTCTGTCAGGCTAGCAAGTGTTGGTTGCTGACTAAGGTCCATTCTCTGCATGAGTTCGTGAGTAGCACTACCAATCTCAGCTCCTGTTACCTTTTCTTTAGTTGAAAAATCTGGTAAATCAAAACTGATTTGCTTTTCCGGTGATGGAGTTTGGTTAGCAATTTCTACCCCTTCCATATCCATAACGGGTTCGTAGAATTTCTTGATTTGGCTTGGTGTTTGAACACTTGGCAGTTCAATGGCTGCGCGGTGAAGAGTATTATAAACTTCCACCTCTTTCAGCATTTCAAGGGCTTCTTTAATGGTTTCTGACTGGCGGTTGTCTGCTTGAGAACTATCTTGGAGAGGACTCTTGTTTTCCAATTCTCCGATAGCTTCTCTAGTCAACTGGTCTTCACCAACAAAACGATAGCTCAAGTTGAGATTGTCCTTGGTAAATATTTTACTGATAGCCCAGACCCAATCTTGGAAATTTCTTGCTTGCAGTCTGGTATTGCCATCTAATTTTCCATTGTTTGCTGCCGGATATTCCTTGGCTTCTAGCTTTTCGCGAGACCCCTTTCCGACAAGATAGAGCTTTTTCTCAGCCCTTGTCATGGCAACATACAGCAGACGCATCTGCTCTGAATAGCTAGCCAGTTGCAGTTCTTTCTCATTCTGCGTATAGGTCAGGCTAGGAATGGAGAGTTTGATGGTTTTAGGATAGTGTGCTTCCACTGCTCCTGTTTCCACCTTGGCAATGTATTTGACACCAAGCCCATTTTGACGGCTGAGAATGACGTCTGACATCGAGTCTTGCTTGTTGAAGTCCTGATCCATGTTGAGTATAAAGACATAAGGAAACTCCAGTCCTTTGCTCTTGTGAATGGTCATGAGTTCCACAGCATCTTTAGGCGGTGCGACGGCTACGCTTGCGAGATCGTGCTGGGCTTCTAGGACTTGGTCAATCATACGGATAAAACGAGACAAGCCCTTGAAATTACTCTTTTCAAACTGGTCAGCACGTAGCGCTAGGGCATAGAGATTGGCCTGTCTAGCAGGTCCGTTTGGCAAGGCTCCAACATAGTCATAGTAAAAACGGTCGTTGTAAATCTTCCAAATCAAGTCATAGAGAGAGTGGGTTTTGGCATACAAGCGCCAAGAATCCAAAATATCCATGAATTGATTGAGTTTTTCAGCTAGAGCTGTATAAATCAAGTTTTTCTGACTTGTTGCCAGTTTTTGAGCATTGACCAGTTTCTCATAGAGATTTTCTTGGGCCTTATCTTCTATTTTCTGAAGGGACAAGCGTGCCAACTCGTCCTCATCGAAACTAAACATAGGAGACTTCATCAGAGCTACCAAGGCATAGTCTTGCAGGGGATTGTGAATGACGCGCAGGGTGTCCAGCATGACTTGTACTTCTAGGGATTGGAGGTAGTTGTTTTGCTCACCGTCGGTTTTAACTGGAATTCCGTACTCAGACAGGGCAAGTAGAATCTGGTCATTTCGACTGCGACTGGAAGTCAAAAGGGCAATTTCCTTAAAGGCTACACCTTTCTCTTGATGGAGCTTCAAGATTTCCTTGATGACTAGACGCATTTCCCCAGTGAGTTTCGTGTCTGCAGAACTTTCTTCTTCCTCTTGCCCACTATCGTCCTTATCGTAGAGGAGAAATTCTGCCTTGTTGTCTGGATTAGGAGCCAGCTTGGTATTAGCAAAAACAAGCTGGTGCATGCTATCATAGTTGATTTCGCCGACCTCTTGGTCCATAAGGCGTCCAAAAACATCATTGGTTGCTGATAGCACTTCTGAACTACTACGGAAATTTTCCTTGAGGAGAATCAACTTGCCTTCTTGAGGATTTTGCGCATAGCGTTGGAATTTTTCATTGAAAATCTGCGGGTCTGCCTGACGGAACCGGTAGATGGACTGCTTGATATCTCCCACCATAAAGCGATTGTGGCCATTCGACAGCAATTCTAGCATCCGTTCTTGAATGTGGTTGGTATCCTGATACTCATCGACCATGACTTCGTGGAATCGTTCCTGATAAGCCTCGCGGACTTGTGGGAAATTCTCTAAAATTTCAATGGTGAAATGACTGATATCAGCGAATTCAAAGGCATTTTCCTGGCGTTTACGTTCACGATAAGCCTCCACAAAATCACTCATAAAGGTTTGGAAAGTTTTAGCTAGCTCCCAGGTGTCTCCATGATAATGTTCTTGGTAGTCGAGAATCGTTATCTGGTCCGCCAGTTGTCCTAGTTTAGCAAACTGGACCTTTCTCTCATCGTTATAGGCATCAGCCAGTGGCTTTAAATCGACCTTACGACTGGAGTTAGCCAGAGCTCGACCATTTTTTTCCTTAGAGATGGCGACAATACGCGCAAGCACAGCTTGATAAGCCTGGCTATCGGACTCTTGATTTAAGGTGCTAATTTCATCCAAAACCTGTTGAACAGCTTCTAAATAGGTAGCTTTTGGAAACTCCTTTGCATCGTTATCCAGATGATAACGGAAGAAACTTTCCAAGTCCCAAAGCGCCTGCTTGATTTGCTCAGTTAGTTTCTCTTTCTCATTTGTAAAGTCAGCTTTTTCAAACCCTTTGAGAAAAGACTCACTAAGCCATTTTTGGGGACTGCTGGTGGATTGAAGAAAATCATAGATTTTGTAGACTTGCTGGCGCAGACCTCGTTCATCCTTGCCACGTCCAGCAAAGTTCTTCACCAAGCTACTAAATTTTTCTTTATTCTCACCTTGGTAATGATCTTCAAAAACCTGATGAAAAACTTCGTTTTTTAAGAGTAACTGTTCGCTTTCATTTTGTAGAATACGGAAGTTCGGTGCGATATCAATCAGGTAGCCGTGTTTGCCAAGAAATTTTTGTGTGAAGGAGTCCATGGTTCCGATGGCAGCGTTTGGCAGATCTGCCAATTGACGTCCCAAGTGTTGTTTGAGATCGACATCGTTACTTTCTTGGATTTGTTGGCTGATTTTTTTCTCCAAACGTTCCTTGAGTTCGGTAGCAGCCTTGACGGTAAAGGTCGAGATAAAGAGTTGGCTGATTTCCACACCACGTGCTAACTGATCCAGAATACGCTCTGCCATGACAAAGGTCTTCCCTGAACCAGCAGACGCTGAAACAAGGATATTTTGCCCTGCGGTATAAATGGCTTCGATTTGCTCGGCTGTTTTCTTCTGTTCCTTGCTCGAACTTGCTTCTGCTTTTTGCAGTTTTTGAATTTCTTCCTCAGTTAAAAAGGAAATGGGCTTCATCGATTCAACTCCTCTCTTATTTTTTCAAACCAAGCTTGCTTGAGTTTTTCTCCGACCAGACGTTTGCCGTCAGACAACTCTAATTTCTCAAGGAAACGGGCTTGTCCCAAGTGGTAATTTGCTTCAAAACCTGTGATGGCTTGGTGTTGCTGGACGTATGGAGCAATACTTCTGCCGTTTTCTGTATATGGATTGATGGCAAACTGGCCTTCTAAAATCTTCTCAGCTGCCTTCTTGTACAGATGGGCATTATAGTCTAGTAGGAGCTGGAATTCCTCGTCTGTCAGCTGATTGGCCTTGTTTTTGTTATAAAACTCTCCCAAGTGACTGCTTTCTTTCTCTAAAAAGAGTCCCTGGTATTTCATAGACTTGCTGACTTCTGCTACTGCTCCTGCCAGACTTTTAACAGCTAATAAAGATTGGACAGGCTCAGCCATTTCCAAGTACATGGCACCAAAAAAGTTCTGCTCCCCTTCTCTTTTTAGGGCAGCAAGATAGGTTGGCAACTGGGAATTAAGCCCATTAAAGAAATGAGGAAACTGGAACTGAGTCAGACTAGACTTGTAGTCCACCACTCCCAGCGCTCCATCAGCTTTCAGGCGGTCAATACGGTCAACCTTGCCTCGCACATGGACACTGCGACCATTATCCAATTGAATAAAGGTCTGATCTTTACCACCAAATGTTGCTTCCTCTTGGATGGTTTCAATGGCTGGATTATGACGAAGGATGTGGCCCGTAGTTCGCGCGACATCAAGTAGAACTTCCTTGGTAAACTGGGCTTCCAAACTTTCCTGATAAATAGCCTCAAATTCACGTTCTTGGCTGGTTTCTTGAATAGCTTGTTCCAGTCGTTGGTCAAACGGATTTTCAGCAGGCAGTTTCAAGGCTCGTTCAAAAATACGATGCAAGAAATTCCCGTGACTGCGAGCATCTGGGCGTAGGCGCAATTCTTCCTGCAAACCTAAGACATAACGGAGGAAATAGCTGTACTCATTGCGGTAGAACTCCGTCAAACCAGAGGTAGACAGGTAAAACTCCTTGTCAGCTGGATAGAGAGCCTGCAAGGTCTCTTTTTCTAATGGCTTGCTGCTTGGACTAGTTGGGAGTGCTGGATTTGTAAGACCTTTTTGATCAAGTTTTTTCCCCATCACACGCGCTAGAACCTTGACAAAGGTTAAATCCTGCTCATTTTCACTAGAACCTGCCTGCTGGTGATAGGCAACTAGACTAGACAAGAGGCTGTGATAAGAACCCATATCATCCTTAGACAGACCTTTGTGATGAATCTTCTTCTCTATCCGGCTATATCCAAAACTCACCAGTTCCTGAAGATAGGCCGATTCCTTGCTCTCATTTTCATTAAGAAGACTTGGTGCTGACAACACCAACTGCTTACGAGCGGCGTTGACTAAAGAAAGCATGGTATAGCGATTTTTCTTGAGATTTTCGCTACTTGCAATAAGTAATTGCGCACCCTCTTCAGTCGCTTGATTTAGGCTTTGTCGTTCTTCATCTGTCAAAAGACTGGTATTTTGCGCGATTTTTGGTAAATGATCCTGAGTCAGCCCAATGGCGTAGACAAAGTCAGCAGTCAGAGGCGCAATCAGATCGTAACTCTGCACCATAACTGTGTCCACTGTCGCTGGAATGGTGCGATACTGGGACAAACTCATTCCAGAATGGAGCAAGGCTAGGAAGTCCTCCAGACTAACTTGTGAACCAGCAAAAACCGTCGCAAATTGTTCTAAAACATGGCAGAAGGCTTTCCAAACTTCAGCTTGTCTTTCCTGTTCTAGAGTTTCCATAGTAGCTGTCATTTCTTGCACCTGCTTGCTTAAAGCAGCATTTTTTAGAAAAGTATTCCACTTTTGCAAGAGATTTTCAGCCTTTTGTTTTCGACTGGCAAATATGGTTTCAAGTGGCTCCAAAACTCGCAGACGAAGAGCATTTAAACGCTCTAAATCAAATTTTCCATGGTGGGATTTAGTAAAGGTCTGCTGAAAAGCTGGCAAGCCATTGATGCCAAGATAGCGGAGATATTGCTCAAAAGCATCAATATCCGCTTGGCTAAGGTCAGTATACAGACCAGTTCTGAGGAGATTAATCAAATCTTCCTGACGGAAACGGTAACGTTTTAAACGTAAAATAGATTCCACGTACTGGGTCAAAGGATGATGGGACATGGATTCACTTCTACCAAGATAGAAAGGAATCTGGTACTGGTCAAAAATAGTTTTCAGTGATAACTGGTAAGAAGCCACATCCCCTAAGAGAATGCGAAAATTCTTGTAACTCAGTTCTGGATGGTCATGTAATTTCTGACGAATAGCGCGAGCCACCAACTCCAACTCTTCCTTTTGTGTCAAGCAAGACCAGATTTGCAAGTTTTCTCGGTCCTTCTCATCGACATCTAAAGCGAGTTCTGAAAAATCATAAGAAGACTCCAGCAATCGAGAGGCCTTGTCAAAACTATCCATTTTCTCATGTGTCTGAGAACGATCTTGAGCAGGTGTTTGGTATTTTGCCCCCAAATGATGAAGGAATTCCACACTGGCTTGATAGAGATTCCCTTCAGTGAACGGACTGATATAGCCTTTCTTGCTTGCATAAGCACCAATGACAATCTCGACACCTTTGCGATGGAGTAGATCCACTACACGCTCTTCCTCGGCAGAAAAACGGGTAAAGCCATCAATGACCAAGGCAAGCTGACTAAAATCGCTGCTTACCTTGTCATTCTCAATAGCCTCAATCAAATGGGACAACTGACTTCCCTGAGCCAACTGACCTTGATTGAGATAGGCAGTCACTTTCTCAAAAATCAAGAGTAAGTCTGCTCGCTTATCCTCATCCGTCAAACTTTCCAAGTCCAAAAAGCTCATCTGAGCAGTCGTCATCTCATGATAAAGTTCAACCAACTGCTGGATAAATTGAGGATCTTGCTTAATTGCACCATAAACACGTAAGTCCTTGGGATCGAGTTCCGCAAGGCACTTATAAAAAGCCATCCCAAGCCCGATGTCATCTAGACTCGTCTTAGTTGGCAAATCATTTAAAACCAGGTAACGAGCCATTTGAGCAAAACGCGTGACGGTAATCGCAAAAGAAGCCTGCTGGGACAAGCATTCCAGCACGGCGCGTTCTTTTTCAAATGAAAGAGAGTTGGGGGCGATGTAGAAGACCCGCTTGCCAGCAGCAACTAGCTCTTCTGCCTCTCTGGTTAAAATATCTGTCAAAGAAGTCCGAATATCAGTATAAAGTAATTTCATCTCTGCCTCGTTTGGTTTATCAAAGTTTCTTACTCTATTATAGCAAAGTTCGCTTCACAGTCCAAATCCAAAATTTTAGTTGACAATCATTTAACTAGGAAATCAATCATACTCCATCATCCACTTTCATATGCTGAAAAATATAGAGGAAAAAGTCTTTGGAAACTTCAAAATGCCCATAACGAAGTCGAGAAGTATAGTCTTTCCATTCAGGATGTTGTCTGGCTATTTCTATGAAGCAATCTTTGACTGGCTGATAATACTCAACATTTCGTCTAAAGGGAAAGAATCCTTCAAACTGCTCTACTTGATAGGCTTTATCATCTGTAATTTTACCTACGGCTACAAAAGCCTGTAACTTATCTTGACCATTCATATCGTATTTTGGGCTATAGTATAAAAGATAGTCACCTTTTTTCATACGATTTAAGGGGCCACCCTTTCCATGACAGACCTGGCAAAAATTCCCTTCAACTCCTCTTAAAACATGGTTCTTCGAAACAACTCCTACCCAATATCTAGGCATTTTTATCCTCCAACTCTATTAACATGCGATTAAAAACTTCTCTATTGTTAGATAGTTTTTCAAAAAATTCTTCATCAATCCCTTCTACTAAAGGTAAAGCTTGATTGACCTTCTCCGCGCCAGACTTCGTCACTGAAACCAGTTTTGCCCGACTATCCATTGGATGTTGATCACGTTTAATGTAGTCTTTCTTCTCCAGTAGTCTAACAATCTGGGAAACCGTCATGACATCCATACCAGTGAACCGAGCGATATCAACTTGCGTTACATATTCCTCTCTATTGCTCAGAAACAAGAGCGAGGTCAAAACGATAAATTGGGGCAAAGTGAGGCCAACTGATTTCAAAACTCTTTTTAAATTGCTTTCCCACTTGTTGTAAACTTTGATGAACAGAAGACCTGTAGACTCTGTTTCATCATTTTTGTAAATTGAATTAAAGTGATACTTTGACATTATTTCTCCTTAAATATTAAGTATACATATTATATAAGAATTTACTTTGTTTTTCAAGAAAAGGAAAGTCAAATGTTACAATTCTGTCAGACATTTTATAGTCTATATGCTATAATAAAAGCAAAACACCTAGAAAAGGAAGTCTTATGATTAAACTACTAGCCTTGGATATGGACGGAACCCTCCTAAACGAAGCCAAGGAAATCCCTCAAGCCCACATCACTGCCATTCACCAATCCATTGAAAAAGGTGTCAAACTGGTTCTCTGTACAGGTCGCCCGCTTTTTGGTGTTCTTCCCTACTATAAAAAACTAGGACTAGATCTCCAGAACGAGTACGTCATTGTTAATAACGGTTGTTCAACCCACCAGACCAGTGACTGGAGTCTAGTGGACTGGCAAGAACTCAGTCCAGCTGATATCGAATACCTCTATGACTTAGCAGAAAAAAGCGACGTCCAGTTAACTCTTTTTGATGAGGAACATTATTTTGTCCTCGGTGGCAAGCCTAATGAAATTGTTAAAAATGATGCCAAGCTCGTCTTTTCAGACTTAACTGAAATTTCTCTTGAAGAAGCGACTAGTGGCAAGTATCGGATGTTCCAAGGCATGTTTTTGGGCACCAAAGAGCAAACAGACGATTTTGAGCAGCGGTTTGCTGAGGAACTCTGTCAACGATTTAGCGGTGTTCGTTCGCAGCCTGTCATTTATGAAGCCATGCCACTTGGAACAACAAAGGCTACTGCTCTTTCTCGACTAGCAGCGATTTTGAAGATCGAGCCCTCAGAAATTATGGCCATGGGCGATGCCAATAACGATATCGAAATGCTCCAGTTTGCAGGGCTTGGTATTGCTATGGGAAATGCTAGTGATCATGTCAAATCCCTTGCCAATGATGTTACAGCCAGCAACGATGAAGACGGCGTCGCGCGTGCCATTGAGAAGTATATTTTATAAAAAAGAAAAGCAAATAGACAGAAATTACTGCTATTTGCTTTTTTGCTACTTAACCAAATAAGCAATCAAAGTTATGATCCATAGATGAGCTGGGTAGAAAATATAAAAGAAATATTTACTCCAACTAGTTTCTTTTCCTCGCTGTCCATTATACAAGGCCATAAAAGGAAAGACGGTGATAAAGAGCCAGTCAGAATTGAAAAGCATCATTTCCAGTGTTTGGTGCCAAGTGTCGTAGATTTGGATGGAAGTCACTAACAAGAAGGCCCACAGAAAGGCATATAGGAGATTTTGCAAGCCCTTACGATTTCGGCAAGAGTAACTAATCAAGAGAAATGGTAGCATGGTGATACCACCCTCGGTAAAAAGACAACCGAAAATCAAGAGCCCAGCAAGCCCAATCCGACGCCACAACTTCTCTTTTTTATCCAGCTCTTTTCTGGGAAAACCAATCCAAAGCATGGTGACACCGATGGCCAAAGTCAGGAAAATGTTATTATTGACCATTACTCCTTTGGATGCAAATAGGGCGTTGAGTAGGCTATTTCCAGCAAACATGATAAGCGCCCAAGACCAGAGGCGGATGAGGTAGTTTTTCAAGTTTCGAGTATAGATAAAACCTTCCATAGCCATATACGCAAACCAAACTCCCACACAACGGGTCAAGGCGTGAAAGATACCTTCCCACAAAGGAGAAACGATTCCGGTAATATGCGGAATATGGTCTAGAACCATTACTGCCGCCATCAGATACTTCAACTGTGTCGCATTCCATTTTTTCATAATAAACCTCTTTCTTTTTGATCTACATAGAGTATAGCATACATTTCCGCGTATAATCGTACACCTATCTTACATTTAAAAAGCCTATCTTACATTTTTGTAAGACAGGCGTGAATATTAAATGTTTATTATGAAATTTACCTTCTAGTCCGTAATTCGTTGGTACATTTCGGGTCTTCTATCACGAAACAGTCCCCAGTTGAGGCGCTCACTTGCTCCCTTGTCAAGGTCATAGGTCGCTAACAGAACAGCTTCACCTTGTCTTTCAGCTTTCTCTAGAATAGCTCCTGTTTCATCCGTCATAAAGGACGAACCGTAGAAGTCAAGACTGGAACTCTGTCCGCCATTTTCCTCACTAGGAGTGACTTCCTCCAAACCATAACGATTGGCTGCAATGACTGGGACAATATTAGCTGCTGCGTGACCTTGCATAGTACGTTGCCAGTGACCACAACTATCTGTATCCAAAATTGGCTCTGAACCAATAGCTGTTGGGTAAAAAAGCAATTCTGCCCCATTCAATGCAAGACAACGGGCTGTTTCAGGGAACCATTGATCCCAACAGATACCAATTCCAATCTTAGCATAACGAGTGTCCCAGACCTTGAAACCTGTGTTACCAGGCGTAAAGTAAAATTTTTCTTGATAATAATGGTCATCTGGTATGTGGGTCTTCCGATAAACGCCCAGCACCTCTCCATCTGCATCAATGACGGCGATTGAGTTATACAAGACATTGCCATCTTTTTCGTAGAAACTAATCGGCAGAACAACCTGTAGTTCCTTAGCAATCACTTTAAAATGCTGAATGGCTGTATTTTCTATCACCGACTGGGCATACTGGTAGTAGTCATACTGGCGTTCCTGACAGAAATAAGGGAGTTCAAATAATTCAGGCAAGAGAATAATTTGTGCGCCTTGTTCTGCAGCTTGACGTACTAAACGCTCTGCTGTTTGGATATTTGTTGCCACATCCTTGGCACATTGCATCTGGATCGCTGCAACTCTAACATTTCTCATCTTTTTCTCCTATTCTGGGATTTGTTGGGTGATACAGTGGATATTGCCACCACCTAAGAGAATATCCCTGGCTGGTATTCCGACAACTTTTCGGTCTGGGAAACACTTGCTGAGGATATCTAGGGCAACCTGGTCGTTTACATCCTCAAATTGTGGAACTAAGACAGACTTGTTGGCAATATAGAAATTGACATAGGAAGCTGCAAGACGCTCGCCCTCATAACGCTCCTCTTCCCCATCTTCATAGGTATAACCTGGTAAATCCTCTTCGGTTACAACTTGATGAAGCGCTGGGATTGGCAATTTATGAATGGTGAAGGTACGCCCTTTTGCATCTGTTTCTTTTTCTAAAAGCACAAGATCAGCTGCTGACATGGCATACTGAGGATCATTTTGATCATCTGTCCAAGCCAAGACAAGCTCTGCAGGACCGACAAAGGCTGCAACATTATCAACGTGTTCATTGGTTTCGTCCTGATAAATACCATAAGGAAGCCAGACAACTTTTTCAGCGCCAAGATAGTTCAATAATCTTCTCTCGATTTCCTCTTTACTGAGATGAGGATTGCGACCAGCGCTTAGTAGGCAACTTTCAGTCACAAGAATGGTTCCTTGACCATCGCTATGGATTGCTCCGCCTTCCAGTACAAAAGGTTTAGCATCATAGACAGGCATTTCCAAGGCCTCAGCAAAACGACTGGCTACCTGGTTATCCTCTTCATAATCTTGATAAAGACCATCTACAGCGCCACCCCATGCATTAAAAGACCAGTCGACTGCCAACTTTTCTTTTTTATCATTGATGAGAATGGTCGGCCCAGTATCACGCGCCCAGGCATCATTAGTAGGAATATCTAAATAAACAACCTTGTCTCCTAGATAGGATTGGGCTTCAGATAGATAATCCTGCTCCACCAAAAGATAGACTCTTTCCCCTTCTGCTATGGTCTTGATAATCTGGCTAAATGCTCTTTTGGCAGCCTTTCCTTGGAAGGGCCATGAACCTGGTCGAGTCGGCCATATCATGAGGGTACCATGGTGTGGTTCGTACTCTGCTGGCATACGATAGCCTGCTTTTTTCGGAGTTTCTATCATGATAATCTCCCTTTAAAGTCTTGGTAGCCGAAGGCTTTGACTAGACTACAGTCACCTCGCTCGTCCATGAGATAGAGACTTGGCAAGCCAATACCATTAAAGGTATTATTTTTAACAAAGGAGTAGATTGCCATGTCTTCGAAATAAAGCTTATCACCTATTTGGACTGGATTTTCAAAGCTATAATCTCCAATCACGTCGCCCGTCAGACAGGTATTAGAAGAAAGCCTATAAGTATGGGCTTTTTCACGCGCATCAAATCCGTTTCTCAAAGGTGGACGATAGGGCATTTCAAGTACATCTGGCATATGGCAGGTCGCGGAGGCATCTAAAACTAAGATCTCCATACCATTTTCGACAATATCCAATACTTCAGTTGCTAGATAACCCGCATTGAGCGCAATGGCTTCCCCGGGCTCGATATAGACCTCAAGATGGTAAGTTTCTCGGATACGCTTGATTTCAGAAATCAGCAAATCTACATCGTAGTCTTCTCTGGTGATGTGGTGTCCACCACCCATATTGAGCCATTTAACTTGATACAAATAGGGTCCAAACTGCGCTTCGACTGCTTTCAAAGTTGTCTCTAAATCATCCGCCCCCTGCTCGCAAAGGGTGTGAAAATGAAGACCATCTACTAAGTCCAGCAAATCACTCGGTATCTTATCAAGAGTAACTCCAAACCGAGATCCCGGAGCACAAGGGTCATAGAGCGCGTGATCTCCTTGAGTTGAACACTGTGGGTTGAGGCGCAAACCGACACTAATACCAGCCTCTCGGCAACGAGGACCGTGTTTGCGCAACTGTCTCTCTGAGTTGAAGACGATATGATCCGTTATCTCCAGCAATTCCTCCAAGTCTGCATCCTTGAAAGCAGGTGCAAATACATGGACTTCCCCCGGAAACTCTTCTCTAGCTAGCTTAGCCTCATAGAGACCACTAGCCGTTGTACCAGAGAGATACTGGCTAATCAAAGGATAGGTTTTATAGAGGGAATAGGCTTTCTGAGCTAGCAACACCTTACAACCGGCTTTTTCTTGGACTTCTTGTAGAATGCGACAATTCTCTTCTAATTTTCCTAAGTCAATGATATAAGAAGGTGTTAGTACTTGTTCTAACTTCATTAGTCCACCATTTGCGGATTTTCAACCACAACCCAAGGCAAACCATACTCATTCAAAGCTTCCATGAATGGATCTGGATCCAATTCTTCAAGGTTGTAAACTCCAGGTTGTTTCCAAGTACCGTTCATAACCAATTTTGTCCCAATCATAGCGGGAACACCTGTCGTGTAAGAAATTGCTTGTGAACCAACTTCTGCGTAACATTCCTGATGGTCGCAAACATTGTAGATATAGATAGTCTTCTCAACACCGTCTTTGACACCTGTAAAGATACAACCGATATTGGTTTTTCCAACTGTACGTGGGCCAAGGCTAGCTGGATCAGGAAGCAAGGCTTTTAAGAATTGAATCGGCACAATGTCTTGTCCATTAAAGTTAATAGCATCCGTACGAAGGAGACCAACGTTTTCCAAGCATTTCATGTGAGTTAGATAAGATTGGCCAAAAGTCATAAAGAAACGAATGCGTTTAACACCTGGAATGTTTTTGGCAAGTGATTCGATTTCTTCATGGTGAAGGAGATACATATCTTTTTGTCCAACTTGAGGGAAATCATACTCACGCTTGATAGACATGGCTTCGACTTCGACCCATTTTCCATCTTCCCAGTAAGAACCTGGCGCAGAAACCTCGCGGAGATTGATTTCTGGGTTAAAGTTTGTTGCAAATGGATAACCGTGGTCACCACCATTACAGTCTAAAATGTCGATATAGTGGATTTCATCAAAATAGTGTTTGAGAGCATAGGCTGAAAAGACACTAGTCACACCTGGGTCAAAACCAGATCCAAGAAGAGCTGTTAAGCCTGCTTCTTTAAATTTCTCCTGATAAGCCCACTGCCACGAGTAGTCAAAGTAGGCTGTAAAACCAAGTTCCTTACAACGTTTCTCATAGATAGCACGCCATTCAGGGTCTTCCGTATCCTCAGCCTCATAGTTAGCTGTGTCGATATAGTGGACTCCAGTTGCTAAACAAGCGTCCATAATTGTTAAATCTTGGTATGGTAGAGCTACGTTCAAAACAGCTTCTGGTTTGTAGCTTTCAATCAAGGCAATGACTTCTTCTACCTTATCAGCATCAAGACCAGCTGTTTCAATCTTTGTACTTGTTTTCCCTTCTAATTTAGCCTTCAAGTCATCGCATTTTGACTTGGTACGGCTAGCAATCATAATCTCTGTAAATGTTTCGCTATCTTGGCAAATCTTTGAAATAGCAACTTGGGCAACGCCCCCACATCCGATAACTAATAAACGACTCATTTTTTTCCTTCCTCTTCTTCTAAAATGTCTTCTACATACTTGGGCAACATAAAGGCTCCCACGTGTAAGTTTGCAGTATAGTATTCTGTGAAAAGCTGGCGTTTTTTCCAGCCTTCCTTGTCAAAATCTTTGATAGGGTGGTATTTTTTCGATGCAAATCCAAATAACCAATAGCCAGCTGGACTGGTTGGGATGTGGGCCTGATAGACCCGACTGATTGGAAAGGCTTGATTAACCTTGCGGTGCATGCTACGGCAAGCTGACTCATCTTCGTCAAAAAACGGACTCCCATGCTGGTAAATCATGATCCCGTCTTCCTTCAGAGCTCTGTAACTGTTACCGTAAAATTCCTTGGTAAAGAGCCCTTCCGTATGTCCAAATGGATCTGTCGCATCGTTGATAATGATATCGTAATCATCCTCACAGTTTCGTAAAAAGCGTAAACCATTTTGGTAGTAAATGGTAACACGAGGATCATCTAGCCCTGCAGCAAAGTCTGGGAAATACTCACGACAAACCTCAACCAACATCTCATCTGGTTCTACAATATCGATTTGCTCCAGTTCAGGATAGAGGGTTAATACTTGGGCAACACCGCCGTCACCACCCCCAATAACCAAGACTTTCTTTGGATTTGGGTGGACAGCCATGGGAACGTGGACCGTCATTTCGTTGTAGACAAAATCATCCGCATCTGAAAACAAGACGTGCCCATTTAAAATCAGTATTTTCCCAAAAGCTGGCGTATCTAATACTTCGATATCCTGCCATTCACTCTTACCAGCGTAGAGTTGCTTGGCTGTTCTCAGGGACAATTTCACATCTGGAGTATGAACTTCAGAAAACCATAAATCCATCTAGTTCTCCTTTCTCTTAATGACGTTGATGTGATTGACATCTGGATCTTCCGTTCCTTGGAGGGAGCAACCACGTTCTTTGGCAAATTGGATATAATCCACAATCTCTCGTGTAATGCGTTCACCTGGTGCTAGGATTGGAATCCCTGGAGGATAGCACATGACAAATTCCCCACAGACTTGTCCAACAGAATCATCCAAGGTTAAACTTTTTCTTTCTGAATAGAAGGCTTCTTGTGGAGACAGCACCAACTCGGGCTGGATATATTCCCCAGCAATCAAATCTTTTCCATCTCTTGAGTAGAGTCTCTTGATATCAGCCAAAGCACCAACCAAACGCTCGATATCTTGGATACGATCTCCAATGGAGATATAGGCCAAGATATTGCCGATATCACCAAACTCGATCTGAATGTCATATTCATCCCGTAAGAGGTCATAAACCTCGATACCGGTTAAGCCAATACCCTGAGTGTAGACTGACAACTTAGTCACGTCAAAATCACAGACAGACACACCGTCTATTAACTCTTTTGAATAGGCATAGTAACCACCGATAGCATTGATCTCACGACGAGCGTATTCGGATAGCTCAATGACTTTCTCAAACGACTCTTTCCCGCGAAGAGCTAGGTTGCGACGTGAAATATCCAAACTAGACATTAACAAGTAAGAGGCAGATGTAGACTGGGTCAGGTTGATGATCTGACGAACGTACTCAGGATTCATCTGATTCCCGATAAGTAAAATGGAGCTTTGGGTCAAACTCCCACCAGACTTATGCATAGAGACCGCCGCCATATCCGCTCCAGCGTCCATAGCAGATAGTGGCAATTTATCTGTAAAATGCAAATGCGCACCATGGGCTTCATCCACTAAAACCAGCATGCCAGCTTCATGAGCCATATCTGTTAATCCTCTCAGATCCGAACAAATCCCATAGTAGGTAGGATTGTTAATCAAAATGGCCTTGGCATCTGGATGCTCCTTAATTGCCTGCGCAACACGGTCATTTTCAAGACCTAAAGCGATGCCGATTTTAGGATCTACACTCATCTCGATATAGATGGGAATGGCACCACATAGAACCAGCGCATTGATAGCAGATTTGTGAACATTTCGTGGAAGAATAATCTTATCTCCTGCCTTGCAGGTGGAAAGAATCATGGTTTGAACAGATGAGGTTGTTCCCCCAATCATGAGAAAGGCATGGGCTGCACCAAAAGCATCCGCAGCTAATTCCTCCGCATCCCGAATAATCGAAATGGGATGACCAAGATTATCCAAGGGTTTCATCGAATTGACATCGATGCCAACGCATTTTTCCCCTAACAGTTCGACAAGTTCTGGATTTCCTCGTCCACGCTTGTGACCTGGCACATCAAAGGGGACAATCCTTTTCTTGCGTAGCTTGACCAAGGCCTCGTAAATTGGGGCTTGGTTTTGATCTAACTTCTTCAAGACATACTCCTTTACCGTATTTTAGCACCTCAAGAAGATAAAGGAGACTAAAGGTTGACTTATGAAAAAAGAGCAGGTTTTCACCTGCTCTGCAATCTTCTGACGTGTGTATTTTGGTTTCTGTTGAGTATGTCTGTTCCTGATGTTTCCTAACTCTCTAGTAGCAAATATTACGTACTTTATTGATCGTTTCACAAGATGACGTGTGCTTTCACCACACTAAAAATTTATGAATTAGGACAAGCGTCCTAACATCAACTTATAAAAGTAGGCTTTTAACCCTATCAATAATGTGGCTTTTTAACCACGCTTCGGCATTCAACCCTGCCTGTCCGTAGGCATTTTTTACTCGGGTTTATATTTGCTAGAAAACATCATCTCATTTTCTAAGCCTTATAACTATATCATGTTTATAAGAGCTTGTAAAGTGTTTTGTGAAACTTTTTTAAAGAATTTTATTTTTTGTTCGTCAAATTCTGTTGAACTATAAAAGGAAATCGCTTTAAAACGTCATAGGAATAAGAAAAAAGAAACTACAGGCATTAGCTGCTTCAATAATCTTAAAGTATAACTTGATATTGAAAATCAATTCTTTTCATCAGATTTCATAAATATTTTCAGCTAGGAAGTATGAATCAACTGCTCCAATTCTACTTCTGAAAGCTGTCCTTGATTGTAAAGTTTTCTAAATAAGTCCTCATCTACGGTAATTGAATAGTAATCCG
The DNA here is from genome assembly GCA_902488495.1 of uncultured Streptococcus sp. Lineage (GTDB taxonomy): Bacteria > Bacillota > Bacilli > Lactobacillales > Streptococcaceae > Streptococcus. The sequence continues at coordinate 27,413 of CABTWF010000011.1, forward strand.
TCACAAACTCATGAAATTTCTCAAAACTGTCAAAGAAATAGGATAATAACCATTCGCCACCGTCCTGATCTTGATAGGTATTTTGATGTTCTTGACCGTCATACCAGATAAAGAAGGTTGTTTCATCTTTTTGCTCTTCTGAGTATAGGTTTTGATACTTTTCATCCAGTCCTCTATAAAATCCGTCTATGATGTCTTGATTCCACTCATCCGCAGCAAATTGACTCAAACTGCTTTCATGATCAAAGCCCTTTATAAGGATCATTTTATCAGTGAAAATCACATCTAGAGAATCACCAGAGCCATTGTCAATAAGGTAGCGGAGTCCATAGTTTTCCTCAGTCTTAATCACGAGTCTGAGCCAATCCTCACTTGGATCAATCAGATACTCATCAATGACAAGTAAGGCATCTAAACGTGTCTTGGCATTTTCCCATTCAATTCTTCCCATCTCTTTAGTCCTCCATCTTAAAGCTTAAAATCTATTATGCTTACAAATTCTATAACCAATTTCTATCTATTCCGTCCAACTATACTGTGGAATATTTTCTTCACCAGACAAGTCATCAGGTGTACAATTTTCTAGATGTGCATTCATCACGCACCTGACTAACAGTTGGTAAAAGTAGTTAACAAATAGTCACTAGGACATTTCCTTTGAGAGTTAAGATTTTCTTATAAAAGTCCTTCATTTTTACAAAACAGGTTCGAATATCATCCTTGATTTCTTCCTCTTCTTCAAGATAATCCCAAATATCGGGGTATAAATCTGCCTTCTTGCATGCTTCCATGCTAAAGTCTGCCAGAGCCCTATCCATGTCAAAATTCTCTAAAGCTTGAACAATCTCAGCTATCTTTGAGTGTTCAGTATAGGCTATATATTCTGACACATTTTCTAAAGGGGTCACTCCCAAGACAGCTTCTCTCAAGGGGTCGTCATCCATAAATTCTGAACTACTAAAACCTGTCATAACAAAGAGTAAGGCATCCCACATTTTGTCAATATCTATCAACGTCTCATTTTCCTTAGTAGAATCCTCTACTAAGTCAAGCAATTCCTCTTCCTGACGAGAATCTCGCATTATTTGGCTTAATTCATTATCAGATAGATATCGATAATTAGCAATCATTCCCATAATGTTTCCTCCTATTCGTTTCTTAGGATAGCACTGATTTTACTAGATCCCTTTCTTGAAAAGACATAATACTGTTTTTGGACTCTCCTCCTTATTTCTAATCCTCATCTTCTGTCACTTCCCAGACTTCTGACTGGTATCCCTCGCCGTCAATATCATAGCGCTGAGTATAGCCTAAAAATCGCTCTTTATTATTTGCCTTACGAGGTTTGAGAATGTTTATAGCCCAGAACCCGATAAGAATGAGAACTAAAAGCGCTATTACAGTCTCCATGCGATTCTACCTAACCTTTCTTAATAAGCTTCAACCCACTTTTCATTATCCATGATGAAAGGCTTAGCTAGGCCATCACCTGTGTAATCTGCATACTTGGTAGCCAAATATTTGTAACAATCTTCCTTACTCGCAAACTTAATAGCTTGATAAGGCTCTTCAAAAGTCAGTTTCTCTACAAATAAGAAACCCTCCTCAGCTGGCACTAAAATACCAACGTGACCGACAAAAAGATACTCTCCATCCAAATTGTCATGCAACACAACAGACAACATCCGAGCTTTATCATTAAATTGAAACTGGGAGAAGAATTTCTCCATCTTCTGCGCGTGAACTTTTACATCCGTTGTCGCTTCCGTCTCCACCCTAGAAAATAGAATATCAAACTCTTCCTTATCTTTCGCGTCAAATACTTTTCCCTTATCGATAGCATCGTTATCCACAAAAAGTAGCTGGTCATTCTTTTCAAGTTTTGGGATCGTGACTGAATTTTTTAATAACGCATAGCTATTGATACGGCAGTTGGTCCCGACAAAGTCACCCTTTTTTTGATTCCAGAGACTGCTGATTTTCTCTACATCGTATTCTGTCTTTGTAAAGGAAGCAAAATCACCACTTAAGCCAGTGGAGCCGACAGTCGCATTATAGTCTGTGACAAGATTGAAAAATGCATCAACACTATTTGTATCCAAATGAGCTGATAAGAGAGATTTGACCTCTTCGATACTGACCTGATTGTTCAGATTGGTATATGAAGCCATCCAAGGAACTTTATCTGAACTGGTCTGTATCTGATTTGTAGCTTCAGTGCTCGTATTATTTTGGTGACAAGCAGCCAATCCAAATAATAAGGGCAAGCACATTCCAAAGGCTACTACTTTTCTCGTTCGTTTCATGCAATTCTCCTTCTAGAGTACAAGTCTTTATTTCTTTGTAAACACCATTCACTAATCCCTCATCCGGAATCGGTGACCTAGCTTTATTATACTACATAAGTCAAAAAAAGACTGTACGAATCACCCATTCATCACAGTCTTTTTAATCCTATTTTTTATTGAATGACGAAACCTTTAGGCAATACCACCAGTTGCTGGTCCAATTCTTGGTAATGACTGGCTAGCGCTACAGAATCACGGTTTACAAGATAGTTTTCAGTTGATTGGTTAAAAATAGCTTGGATTTTTTGTCCATCATAATCCCATGCCAGAGATACCACATCTGACTTGATTTCTTGCAGACTATAGCTTCCATGTTGGATAATGCTTGAAACATCCTTGCGAAACTGAATCAATTTCTTCATGAAATGAAGCATGTCATTACTGTCTGAAACACGTTCCCAAGGCATGACACGACGACAATCTGGATCTGGTCCTCCATCTAATTCTAACTCAGTCCCATAGTAGAAACACGGTGTTCCCCTTTGCAAAAAGAGGCAGGCAAGGGCAGACTTAACAAGCTGGATATCTCCTTTGGCCGTTGCCAAAATGCGCTCCGTATCATGCGAATCCAAGAGATTGAACATCACTTCCGAAATCTGCTGTCTATAGTACATAGACTGGCTATTGATCTCATCGATAAATTGATGGGACTTCTTAACCCCACGTAAGAAATAATCCTTGATACTGTCAGAGAGAGGATAATTCATAACTGCGTGAAATTCATCGCCATTTAGCCAAGGCTGTGAAGTGTGCCAGACCTCTCCAAGAATATAAAGGTCAGGCTTTTTAGCCAAGACAGCCTTATGGAAATCTCGCCAAAATTGGTGGTCGACTTCATTTGCCACATCTAAGCGCCATGCATCGATATCAAACTCTTCAATCCAGTATGTCGCAACGCTTAGCAAATAGTCTCTCACTTGAGGATTGGCCGTATTGAGCTTGGGCATATAGCTGGCAAAAGCGAAGGTATGATAAGGGAGTTTTCTTGGATTTCCAAGCTTATCCTTAGTCACGGGAAATTCTTGAACATGGAACCAGTCTTTGTAAACAGAATCTTCACCATGCTTGAGAACATCCTGCCACTGTAGCGATTGGTCACCGATATGGTTGAAAACAGCGTCCAGCATGATTTTCATGCCTCTCTGATGGGCCTCCTCCACCAGTTTTCGGAAAGTCTTCTTATCTCCAAAATGACGATCAATTTCGAAATAATCCGTCGTATTATACTTGTGATTACTTGGGGATTCAAAAATCGGACAGAGATAAAGACCTGTAATGCCCAAGTCCTGCAAGTAATCCAGATGGTCAATAATGCCCTGTAAATCACCACCAAAGAAATCGCTCGTCTTTGGCTTGATAGAGGAATCCCAAGCTAAAGTCCCTTCTGGTGAAATATCCGGATTGCCATTAGCAAAGCGTTCTGGGAAAATCTGGTACCATACCTTCTCTGCTACCCATTCAGGAACGTGGCAAGCATCAATCTCATGGATATACGGAATTTTAAAGCCATTTCCTTCATAATGAAGGTTTTCTAGCGTGTTTTCAACACATCCCTTATCGCCATATAAGACCTCCTGACCTTGCTTATCCTTGAGTTCAAAGAGATACTGGAGTCGCGCATAGCCCACTGAAACTTCTGCTTGCCAGTAATCAAATAAGGCATCAGAAGTTACTTTGACCATCGCCTTGCTTGCTTCATAATGGTCCTCTAAAAAGATAAAAGTATCTCCATAATGCAAATGGATGCTTTCAATATCATCTTTCTTAGTCCGGATACGAATGTGCATTATCTTATCCTTATAAAGATAAGCATACTCCGACTCTGGTCTATGGTAAATGGCAGTCAATTCCATTGTGTCTGTCTCCTAGTTTACTTTTATTCATCTTGCTGCGCAAACGTTTTCATCTTTGTTGTTCTAGTATACTACTTTAAAATTTTATTTTCAAGACTAGTCCATAGTTTTGAGTGGATTGTTTTCGAGAATATAAAAAAGCAGTAAGTATTAAATACCTACTACTTTCTGATTAATGATTTACAAATGTCTTTCCAGCCACTCTATCTTTTTAAAATCCTTATTGCTATTGTTCTCATTTCGATAGGAATCTTGGGAAGAAGCCTTATAAATACTTAAAAACTGTTCCAAACTTGGAACTCGAAAAGTGATGTTTTCGAGATGAATCAACTCTATATCTGATTCCGAAACTCCTGCAAAATCAGGTAAGGAATCGATACTCCCAAATTCAACGCTCACTCTATCCTTTTGGAATTCATGCTCATGAATATCTGTTAAGGCGTAGCCTAAGTCTTTCATCACTTTCATTATCTTGTCCCAGTCATAAATTCTGAGATGATCAGGTGCTTCCCAACCTCTAGGGTCACCAGGCACATGAATGTCAATGTCAGACGGCTGCCATTCTTCATTTGAACGGTATTCAAACCCCAATGACCCCATGAGCGTCGGAGTGATTCCGACTTGGTTTAAATGAGAACAAATTGTTCGAAATTCATCAAATAGAGAATTCATTCCTCCTCCAATCGTTGATATAGAACTTAATTTCGTTGTGAACAATAAACTAATTTTTACCTTCTACTCTTTCGGTTTTGAAAATACTTCTACTCGTTGAGCTAGGACTTTGATTTCTACAGGTAGGTTATCCGATTTATCGCCGTCAACATCTGACTCCAATTCACTATCTGAAGAGATTTTAATATTACGTGCTCTGATATACTCAATATTATCATTTCCGACAACATCTCCTTTTAGTAAATCAGGAATAACGGATAATTTAGAGAATATAGAAGCATCTTTTAGAATCAAAATATTGGCATAGCCATCTTTGTCTTCTTCAAAGATTTTCTTGTCAGCGAAGTAATTTGTCAAGAGAACCAAAACATGGCTAGCTTCACCAACATAATTTCCGTTTTCTGTCTCAACCTTAATGTTAAAGACCTGATCCGTCATCACAGACTTCATGGTATTTACAGCATAGGCTAAAATACCGAATTTTGTCTTGTCCTCGATCTCCACATTGTGAATCGCCTCAGGCAGAGAACCGATACTAAAAATATAACCAAAATAGTTGTCATTCGCTTTACCGATATCAATCTTATTGGTTAAGTTAAAATCGAGTTCATCAATCGCGCCATCGATGTCTTGATTGATTTCCAAAAGTTTTGTAATGAGGTTACCCGTACCGCCTGGGATAATACCCAACTTAGGAACGTATTCTCTCTCAGCAATACCTGAAATAACTTCATTGACCGTCCCGTCTCCACCAAAAACAACCACTGCATCGTACTGCTCACGAGACGCTTCCTCAGCAAAGAGTGTTGCATCCAGTGCTTTTTCGGTAATTTTGGTTTCCACATGCTCAAAATAATCTTTTGCTTTATTCTCCAGCTTGACCTTATAATCCAAAGCCTTTTCCCCACCAGAGGTAGGGTTGATAATTAACATTGCTTTTTTCATTGATTTTCTCCTTAATTTTTAAATAGAAATGTTAGTGTAACTACATCAGTCATTACATATAATGCTATTATATAATGAAACCTCAGAAAATAGAAATCAGACGTACTGGAGATTAAGAGAAACAGTTCTAAAAAAGGTTGGATATGCTGAAAATGATAAATACCTTCTAGTTTATTCTTTTACCAATCGATTAAAATCAACCAAATATAAAATTCCAGCAATAAGAGCAAAAATTGCTGAAAAAATTGAAAGGAAAGGGATAAAACCTGTGATAGATGCAACTAAAAGAAACAAAAAGCTTTTCTTACGACCATTTGATTCTTTTCTATAAATGAAAATTGCAAGTATGGAACAAACAAGAAATATAAAACTAATTAAATTTACTGAAAAAGCCCATGCTGGTTTATCAACAAAATGAAGAGCCCCATTGATAAATCTTATCTCCCATCTATAGAAAAATGCAAATGCAATTATGGGAGAGCACGTTAAAGCAAAAATTCCATTAAAAAAAAATAAACTGTTTGATTTCATATTCAATCCTTTTCTGTACTTATTCATCGCTAATTAATAGATTCACTTTTTAAAAATTCTTTAGCCTTCTGGACGATATAGAGCTGTTCATCTTCTTGAGCGAGTTTTCTAAACAACTCATTCGCCCTAGTCATATCTCCTTTTAATTTAGAGTTCAAGGCTTGATAGTAAGTGATTTCCAATTGTTGATATTTAAATTCGTTTTCCAAGTCTTCAAAGTAATCATCGGATTGATGAGCAATTGTTAAATCGTAAAGCGCAATACTTACGCTTTTTGTTTTCTCAGCTAGAGAGGAATCTGATATGGACATTTTGTTTAGTATAAGATCAAGCTGGTCCCTGGTCAGGTTAGGATTTGCAAGAACTGTCGAACGAATGAGGTAACTCTCTAAGAAATCCCTGTATTTTGGCTTCAGTTTTTGATCAGTCATTGCTTCAGAAGCCTCCTTAATGGCAGCATCGAAATCACCAATCATATAGGAATAGCCAACAGATGTTAGTGTCACATCCATTTTTATAATAGCTCTTTTTGCAACTTTCTTCAATTCAATGTATTGCTTCCAAGATGCTAAATCTAAATCCATATGCAGTAACTTAGTACCGCTCCTTAAATACCCTCTTCTAATTAGTGAAATGAAAAGAAATAAGAGTGCATTTATGAATAAAATACAAAGGGTTTGAATAGTCCTATCTTTCACCATCCAAGCTACAAAAAGAATGAGAAGAACAGCCAAAACAATCACGACTTTTCTATAAAATCCATATTTCTTGCGTATTTCTAAATAATTCATTTTTACTCCTTTCTCCAATATGGGTCGTCCGACAACTCGATCTTACCTATAAACCATCGTGACATCTTCTTCTTTTTGTCTTTAAAAGGGGAGGGGTTAATCAAGCTAAAAGGTGAAATGCTTGCATCTGGAAAATACAACTCCGCTTTTAAAGACTGCTTAGGATTATCGTTGACATAGGCTGAAAATTGAATATGGTAACTTCCACCATTATCATACCCTCCTCTAGCAGAATTTGGTAGAATTTTAAGAGACTTTATAGATTGTCTTTCCTCATCTTCCAGGTAGGTAATAAGCGCACTCTTGATAGTCTTTTCATGCTCATGTACAAATCTTCCGTTATTGTTAAGAAGAAAATTCCCATAACTTAGAAATGTTAAAAAAAGAAGCAGAAATGGAATGGATAACAAAAAGTACAGCCATTTATTAGATTTAAACATAATGTCTCCTATTATCTAGATTCACAAAAAATATTATTATTTTCGAAGTTATAATATTAGATTTCCTCTATTTCAACTGGTATTAATTCCTTGTTCCTACATGAAGAATTAACTTTTTAGGTCTCATCTCCATATCTCTTAACAGCTTTCTTTATTTCTAAACTAATTCATCACTATCAGGGTGCTTTTTCACATAAATAGCTGCATAAACTGCATCTACCATGACAGCCGGCAAAGTCAAGGTCAACAAAATTCCCAATAAAATACCAAAAACATTCTGAATATAACCCGTTAGGAGGGAAGGAATAATTGTTGCCCCAGCAAAAGCTATAGCAAAATTATTCCACCATGTTTTCTTTCTATCTCCCTCTTTTACTTGATTAAAGGCCCAGACTTTCCCCTGATTCTTTGGGAGATAGTACCAAGCATAGAGACCACATGCAAAGATAAAAAGAAGCAATATAAAGATAACATAAATTGGAGTGAGAGGAGATTGATATATTCCTTCTATACTATTTGAATCTCCTACTGTTATAAACATCAACATTCCGATAAAATTGGTCCAAACTAATGTCGTCCAAGTAAGCAAAGCAATCAGAATAAATGTTAAAAATTTAAATCGATTGATCAAGAACTTAGAAAAACCAAACAACATACCTACAACATTAAGAATGATACAAGTCAAAAATAGAACTTTAAGCCCTCCCTGATGACTTCCTGTTTCACCTATAAGACCCCAGTAAAAGAAAAAGGAGCAAAATGGTAAATTTATCCATGGATATAACTTAATATAAACTAAACTAACACCATGTGTGATCAAAGGACCATGGTATCTTTCTCTTTCTATATCAGTAATCTTTGCTTTATTTTTTCTATTTATCTTTGCAATTAACTAAACCACCCTCCTATTTTTTTCAAGCCTTCACCGATTGCATCCGTTGTTTTTATTAAAACATCATTAGCTGCACCCGTGCTATCGTATAAGCAGTCTTGAACTTTAAATGAATCATTTACCACCCAAACACTTTCTGAATTGATTTAATACCTGAATCAATGTCATTTCTAACTTCTCAGCATTCTGTATTTATAGCTCTTCAATTTCAGTTAATGTTAGTGTCTTATAATACTCTGGGATTTGTGGCATTCTCAGTATTACAAAAAACCACCATGAAATTATGCCATTTATAACCAATATAGCACTTTCATAACCACTATTAAGTCCTATAAAAAATGCTAAACAAACCGTATTAATTCCAAGAGTAATATACCACCAATCAATCATTCGTTTCCCTTTGGGTTCAAAAACAAGTCGACAGCGTTTGCTGTTTTGGGGAACTCTTGATTCAAACTTTCTTACCGCGCTTTTTTCATAAAAGACAGCCATAAGATAAGACAAAAATACAGAGAAAGCAAATAACACTACTTTCATTAAAATTTGCTGATTGATCCCCCAGCTAATAAAGGCATCTTTCATCAGCGTATGAGAGATGCCAACAAGTGGCTGAACCATGATAGCTATAGCAGTAGGTGCACCTATTGGTGTCTTCGATTTTATTCTAAAACTATCATTAGATGGAGATAACTCAACCATCTCAGCGGTAACCTCTTTCGGCAGCGAACCAAAGAAATAGGACTTTCCTCTTATAGTTGTAGGATCTAAGATATAACTTTTATTTTTAAACTCAACAATTCTAAAAACTGCTATATTCGAATACTTAAATTTTAATTCCACGTCTATTCCTCAAATACTTTCTAATTAATTTCCTAATTTTTCTGATAAAATAGCCCAATGTGACCTGCAAAAGAGGATCATAAAATAGCTTTCATCTTAATTTATAACTTCTCTATTCTATCAAAAACAATCTCTTGCTTTTCGACACTTTCTCGGAGTGGTGACATGCCTAAAATCACTGTAAAAAATCCCAATAATAGAATACTATTAATAACAAGTAGGGCACCCTCTGTCCCATCAACAATATTTAGATAGAAAGTAAAACATCCAAGAGTCGGAACAAGGATAAAAGGAAGAAGTTTGTAATGTTTTAATTGACGCTTATTTCCAACTGGTTTAAAAGTTATTTGATAGTTTGAAACTTTATTCTCAAGTCTTTTTTGGACGCTATGACGAGCTCTTATGGCAATGAACCAGAAAGCAAGATAAGCTAGGAAAATGAATAGGCCATATAAGCCTATCTTTAAAGGAAGGTTGTGACTAATCCCATTGTTTCTAAAAAAATTTGTCACAAGCCGATAGCCAGATCCCCCTATTGCTGTACCAATTGCAATCCCAATTGATTTACTCATAGTTGGAGCTACACTCTCAAAACGCATATCTCTTTTATCTAACTTTTGCATTTTTGCAGTAATTTCATCGGGAAGAGAACCCCAGAAATAGGATTTTGGTCTAACAGTCGTCAAATCTAGAATATACTTTTCTCCCTCTACTTCTACTATTTTGAAAAATACTTTATTCGTTTCTTTAAATTTTACTTTCATAGTCACCTTTAAATCCTTCTCAGAGTTAAAAAACTCTTTTCAATAACATTCCTAAATCGTTAGCCCCGTTTTTTAATAATAGTTAAACCAATTTTGACAGACATCTCTTTCGATGTTAACTGTATTGTGATCCCATAATTTGTTTTATCTGAGTGATCTATTCTAATTTGACATGTTGTTTCCGCTGGTAGATCATATTTGCTTTTCAGTTTCTGAAAGAGGTCAGAGTTATTTTCTGGCTGGTAGATAATTTCACTAAGCTCTGTTGTTCCGGTTCTTAACGTTCTTTTTACATTCAAGGAGTCAAAAACATCTCTTTTGACAACTAAATTAAGAATCTCTTCATCAAATAAAGGGTCTATCTCTGAATCGTAATGCAACTTGCCATTAGAATAACTAACGGGAACCGTTTTTTTATTTTCTCCGATTTGTATTATATAGTCACCCTTACCCTCTGCCTTGGTAATATCTAGGTCAATTTCATATCTTTTGACTTCGTCACCATTTTTTATATAGACGCTGCTTTTATAAGTTTCTAGGCCATTAAAATCTTTCTGCTCTTGTTCCAAAAATTTAAACATGGGATCAAACGTTTTTTCAAACTCGAACTGTTCCTTTGTTCTATTTTGGGGAATAGTTTCGCCACCCAAACTACAAGCATTCAATAAAAACAGCGAAATTGATACGATTACCAAGCCAGATAGCCATAATAAATGTTTATATTTTTTCATTTACCTCTCCCAAAAATGAAGCCTAAAACTATTATAGCATGAACATAGTGAAAATAACTTTCTATAACCATTTAGATTCATTCATAAAATGCATTTAAAGACAATTGACCTATTGATAGGAAAACTTGATAGTTTAAAAGCTTTAACCTTACTCTTGTACAAAAAAGACATTCAAGAAAATCTTAAATGCCTGTATAAATACTGTATCAAGGATATTGCTTGTTAAACTTCTCCTAACCAGGATCGACATTAAGAAATCTTACTGTATAGCCATTATCGGTATATAGAAACTCTACTTGCAACACCATATCTACTCGTTCAGAATTTGAAGTCAAATCATAATCAACGACAAACCCAGTCTGGTCATCATAATCATAAATCTCCAATTGAGAATACTCGTAAGGCGGATTGAAATGACATTCCACACCATACTCATCAATCGTGTCAAAATCATTTAATTCTAATGTCTTTTCAACATAACCAAAGAACTCGTTTAAATCGTCAATCTCTGACTCATCGACATAATTCATAATGTCTTCGTATTTTTTCAGGTGAATAGCCTTTAAAATATTAGTGATAACGTCTATAACTTTTTCTTTTTTATACTTATCAAGTAATTCCATCGATGCCACCTTTCTACTTAACTAAACCATCATTTTCCTGCTATGTAAAGGTCCCATAGACCAATGACCTCCTTTAACGGCTCATCTAGATAAGAATAGGCCTGTTCCTTGATCCAGTCCGGAATACCATATGCCGCCTCAGCTATGCTCCCAGTTATTGCAGCAAGAGTATCACTATCCCCACCGAGGGAAATGGCATTTCGAATCGCATCTTCAAAATCTGTACTTTCTAGAAAAGCAATAATGGCCTGTGGTACGGTATCCTGACAGATTTCATTGAAACGATAGTTAGGACGGATTTCATCTAGAGTTTGGGATAGATTGTAGCCGTATTCCTGCTCAATATAATCCTTGATTTGTCTTTTGCACTCTGTAGGATTGTCATTGATTGGTTGCTCATAATCTCCGCAATAACCTCCAAAGTAATAACGACACAGAAAGATAGCATCAGTTGTCGCCATGGCTCCTTTGATACCTTCTGGATGATTATGAGTCACTTCTGCAGAAAGCCGTGCAAGCTTTCTAGTTGATGGTGTCATACCAGTTCTTGCACAAAAGCCACAGTCCATAAGCCAAGCACAGGGAGAAACACGCATTGCTGAGCCATTTCCAAAGCTATTATAAGGTTCTCGATCGTCGCCATCAACCCAATTCCCAAATCTTGCACCGTAACCTGCATCGGGATACATCCTACCATATTTTTTCATGGCGTCAATAAAGTCATCCTTCTGACCGCCATTCATAATGGCTTCTGCAACAGCGCAGGTCATAACCGTATCATCAGTGAAAAAACAATTCTCACGAAATAATGGAAAGTCTTTCGTTTTGATATTGTTCCATTCGTAAACTGAACCTACAATATCTCCAACTATTGCTCCTAGCATGGTATTCCTCCTTACAAACTATTGGTTGAGACTGACATTTCTACTTTTCATACTCGTCTATTCTATCAGCATATTCAGTCAAAAGTTTTTTTGAATAAATTTTTTCATTACTTGAATTTCTAACTTCTTTCCAAAGAATAGAAGCTACTTTTAGTTTATTAGAGTAGTTGGCACTATTTTCGTCTGCACAGAAATCCTTTAAAAACTGATTCCATTGACAAACTGAATGGTCATACTTGGCATAATCTGAATCTCCATAGTAAACTTTTAGCATATCTTGGATTGTAAAACTCAAATCATTTTCTCTTTTTACTTTTCTCCAAGCAGTAGCCATATCAGCATTAAATTTAAATCGTGAAACACCTGTTAAATCAGAAAAATATTCTCAGATCGGAAGAGCCACGC
>CABTWF010000012.1:0-37852 GCA_902488495.1 uncultured Streptococcus sp.
GTTTGGAGACTAGATGTAATGGCACCGAGGTCTGTCCAACTGTCTTGACCATCCTTGAGTGTTCTAGCAAGAATATGTGCTTTCGCTCCTTCAGGAAGACTGGAAACGAGACGAAGGTGGTTAGCATTGGTCGGCTCAGACAAGTGATACACCAACTCGCCCTTGTCTTTTTCAGACTTGTAGCTGGTCAAGACTTTTCCGTCTACAAGATTATTGTAGAAGTTGCCTTGGCTTTCTCCACCGTTTCCTTCTACTGTTGGATCATTGATTGGTTTGACAAATTCACCATCGTTGATGACCAATTCTGTAAAGCCTACAAAACGGGCATCATAATCTGCTGTATAGAGGACACGGAGATAGTTAGCTTTAACTGGTGTCGTCAATTCACCCTCGATATAGCGATTTCCTGGCATCTTAGAATCATGTGTCCAACCATCTGTCAATGAATCATCGTGTTGGCTATTGGCCACACCATCTCCTACTGTCACGACATCTGTCCAAGTTTTACCGTCTTGGCTGACTTGGATCTTACCATCACGAAGGTAGTTTTGCGTTCCGTCTTGGATGTAAGCTCTAATCTTCTTGATGGTGCGTTCGCTACCGAGTTTCAAGGTTACGTGGCCATCTTTATGGGCGTAGTCTGAAAACTCAACGAAGTTGTTATAAACACCGTCAAATAGTTGATCTAGGTTGTTCAGTTTACGAACATCATTGCTTCCGTATGTTGGATGAATGCCCATAGTTGTAGATTCTAGTTTGGTTGGTTGCACTTCTTTGGTTGTCACAAGGAGAGAAGTCGCTGTAATAGCTTGCTCCTGATCTGTTTTGTTGACCAAACGCACATAACGTACTAAGTGGCTTGCTGCAGATCTATCAGTCAACTGGCTAGCCGGCATCCATTCTTGAGCATTTGCAGAGTACTCAAGACTAAGAGCTGGGTTGGCCTGACCTTGGAGCTGGATGCTCTTGATTTGATGGATACGGTCAAGTTTCATACCTAGATAACTATTTGCAGGAAGTTTAGTTCCAGCTGGAATTTGAAGCTCGTAACTGCCCAAGCTATCCACTACCGGCGTTTCCTTCAAGGATTCCACGTTGGTGTCTGTTAAGTCAAGATTTGGACTATCGACATCTACTGTAAATTCCGCAATTCTCCACCACTTATTTAAGGTTTGTGTATTGCGAATGCGAACAAAACGAGTTGTAAATTCTTTCACAATATCAGAAGTTCGTTGCCCTGATAAATTTTGAAGCGTTGTCCAATTTGTACCATCTGCAGAATATTCGATGACACCAGATGCTAGTTTGTCTCGTTCCCCTTGCATCAGATGAACTCGTTTTACTTTGTGAAGCCCACCTAAGTCCATTTTTACCCAGGCTTGCGCTGGTGTGACATTGGTCTGATCAACATGTGCCATCATGGATTCTGTGTTTTCTCGACCATCTTGCATCTGAACAACACTTGTTCCATATTTGTAAACAAGGTTTGGACTTAAACTAATAGTGCCCCTAACCTTCTTACTACCCAATTCTAGGGGTCTGTTAACAGCAATTTCACGCATGGCAAGCCAAGCATTATCCTTCTTAGCTGTTGCTATCATACGAACAGCTTGAGCTGTGATATCGAGGTCATTAAATTCCAGAATACGTTCTCTACCAGTATAAGCGGGGCTCGTTATGGCTACCCATTTTCCATGTTCATTTTGATATTCAACAAGAGCATTACTAAAGGTATAATTATCGGCCGTATTAGTACCCGTAGCGAAACCTAATTTGTGTATTTTAATTGCCTTATTAAAGCGCAAGCCTACATAATCGCCTCTCTCAATCACAATGGTTGTTTTGGCAATCACATGTGTATCAAAGTCACCATCTGTGACTTCTTTCAATCCGCCTTCTATTCCAGCACGATTCGTAATAAATGTTGTCACAAATTTATCTGGATTCAACATTGCTTGGATATGTAAGGCTAAGTATTCTTTGAGATTATTGATAAATGGTCGAATATGTTGGACACCAAATTCTGCGTATTCATAATGGTCAACGTAAAAGAAGGCATACTTAACTGACTGGTCATAATGTTTGACTCCGGCCTGATAATACTCCCACACCTTGGCATCATTCTTTTCAGTAAGACCTTCTGTAGCTGTTAGGAAAGCCTCAAGCGCGTTCATTTGATCTACTGTATTCTCTAACCAATAGTGAATTTGTTCGATTAATTTCTGATCACCTTTTTCTTTAAGTAATAGAGCATTGGCTTTCAAACCAGCAAAAATTTCCCTCAACTCTTTTCTTTCAGTATCCAGATTTTGACCAGATTTGAGTTTGCTATAGAATTCTGTCAATTTTGGAGCCAATTCTACAGACTCTTCTAATTTAGTGACATGGGGAGGTCTATTTTGATTGCGCATGTGTTTTCCGAGTTCTCGAAAAGCCTTCGAAACACTGCTTTCTTCAAAATGATCATTAACTACATAGTTAAAGGCCATATCGTTGATTTGTTCTGCTTCTTCTACACTTCTCCATTGTTTCCATCCATACTGAGCCATATCAAAAAGTGCCACTTTAGATGCTTCAGATTGTTGCATTGGATTTAGCATAATTCCTTGTGCAAGTGATAAATCAACATTTGGATGTAAGAATTTTTCACCACCTCCAAGAATTAGGTGGGGTTTTGTATTATCATTACATGGCCAGTTAATCCAGAACTGAATTGGACGGTAAGTCTTACCACCTTCTGTTAAATTTTTCTTTAAGTTCGTTAAGAATGTTTGGTCAACAGCCCCCCAGACCTTTCCACCAGTAAGAGTTAAATGGACATTTTCAGGAAGATGTTCATTCAAGGTTCGAAGTTCAGCTTCAGTTCCTTGCCCCATGTACCAGGCAGGAACAAAAATCATATCTTTACGGAGACCACTGTATGTTGTTTGTTTTTCAGTCAACCAATTTGTGATATCCTTCATCAAGCGAACATAACTAAGGTAACCACCAACTGGGCTTGGTGCATCATCTGCAAGCACACCAAATTCACGCACTCCCACGTCCAACAACTGAGTAAACTTAGCCTTTATGGTTGCAAGATCAGCCTGGTAATGCGCTTCATTGCCAAAGCGGATACGATTGTTCATAAATGGATGGATGGTCCAAACATAACGTGTTTTCGTTTGATTACCGACACGTGCAAGTTCTCGGATTTCAGCCAGTTTTTCTTCTGGGTAAAGTTCACGCCATTTCTTATTGTGGTATGGATCATCTTTTGGTGCGAAATAGTATTGAGTTAACTTCAATTCACTTCCATAACGCATCAATTCTTTACGATTTTCATTAGACCATGGATTTCCATAGTAACCTTCGATAAACCCACGGTTCTTGATTTCAGCGTAATCTTCCACTGTCACATTGCGAAGGACTGGCACTTGACTTTCCTTGAGCATATGTTTCAAGGTTGTCAAACCATAAAAGACCGCATCTGTGTCTTTTCCGACGATGGAGATATAGTTGTCCTTGATGGTCAGAGCATAAGCATCAATTTTGTCAAAGAGACCTGCGGAAACCTTGGACAAGTTTTGTTCTGCTTGTGAACCTTGTCCATGCACTCCAAGATAGATATTAGTTGCGTCAGAAACGGTCGTTTTACTAATTTTGTAAGATACTTGATTGTCCTGCAAAACGCTCTTCAAGCGATTGCGAGTATAGATATCGAGTTGATCGCCCATTACCAGATTGACTTGCTTACGAAGGGCTGTGACACCTTCTCCATAAGTTACTTTTTGTGGAGTTGGAAAGACCTTGTACTCTTTTTTGAGATAGTCTGAGCTCTTGCTGGCAGCTTCAATACTGGCTTCGCTAGCTGGTTTGCTTGCCGTAAATTGATTGGCCAATTCAACTGTTCCATCACCGGTTTGGTCTACTTTTGGAGTTTCAGGTGTAATTGGTTGACTAGGTTTAGCAATTTCTTTATCATTTTGTCCTCCACTCATTGCTTCAGATGGCTTTGTTTCATTCTCTGGAATTCCAGGTGCTTCAGCTGGTTTAAGATTATTTGTCGAATCAGTAGAACCAATCGTTCCTGTAGTTTCTCCATTTCCAACTGTCGAGCTAGCTTCCTTCCCAGCATTTTCTTCTGCTTTCTTCAAAACTGCTGCAAGTTCATCAGGTAACTTTTCCAATGGCTGAGCTTGAGTTATAGTTCCCTCTTTATCTCCTACATTACCTGTTTCTGCTGCCTCTACTAAATTAACACCAAAGATACTGGCACCAATCATAATAGAAGCTACTCCAATAGCGAATTTACGAATACTGTAATGACAGCGTTTATTGAAAAAATTTTTATCCATCTTTATCTTATCTCCTTTCATCCAAACACGAAAGTAAACGATTCCATTTTTACTAGTAAAGACGGAGAGGCCTAATCGGTCCTCTCCATCTCTTCAACTCATTTATCGATGTGATTTTTTATCATCGACCAAGCTATACCAATAGGATAGCATTAGACGCACAAACTAATCCTCTTTTCGTTTTGCAGTTAATAGGGCTGCTGACAAGGCCAAGCTAACACCTGCCAAGAAAATGGCTGTTTCAGATTCTCCCTCACCTGTTTCTGGTAATCTATTTTGCTCTTCTTTTACTACTGAAACATTTGGTTTTATAGTCTGGTCATGAGCTAATAGCTCTACTGGATAATCTGGTTTTTCAAGAACAGGCGCTTCCTCATTTCCTACAGTGGCTAGAACACCATGATACTCTGGAAGTTTATGTTCTAGAGCCATTACAGCATTAACGCCACCCTTAAATTCAGGTTTCTCAACGCTTGGTGCCGCTTGATCTCCTACAGTAGCAAGAGTTCCTGTGTATTCTGGAACTTCGTTTACTGATGCTTCTACAAAGTTAGCACCTCCTTTGAATTCTGGAACTTCATTGACTGGAGCTGGCTCCTCGCCTTTACTACTTGAAATAGATGCTTTCACTCCTACTTCAACAATGCGATCCTGAGCCTTTCTTTCTTCAGAATGAACAAGACTTCTAGTAGTACCCAAAACTTGAATATAGTCAACTTTTTCTCCATCTTGTCCTTCAGAAACGATACGACGTTGACCTTGAGCAAGTTCAGGGTTTTCACGAATAACTTCTTTAAACGGAAGCGGAGTCTTTTCAATTTCCAAACTTGGAGTTTCTGCGACTAAATTCTTAACGCCTTCTGTTGGTGTTGTTTGGAAGGTAGACTTAAAGTGTAAACGATATTCTTTCACCAGATTTCCATCTTTGGAAACAAGACGAACCAGTGTTGGAAGATTGGCATTTCCAGAATCCACAACTGTAACTACTCCATGTCCACTAGTTGTTGCAGTGACTTTTGGTTTTGAACCCATTGTTGTTAGAGTGTAATCTGTCACATTTGGATCAAAGTTTTCCAATGCTTTTCCGTCGATCGAAATAGTCGCTGATGGTGTTTCCACTTCTGATCCCTCGCCTGCAGAGTAGGCTGTAAATTCTACAAGTGCAAGACCATTGGTGGTAGCCTTACGAGTCATGCGCGCACGAATAGCTGTCGTTTGAACCGGTTCAAAGTTAAACTCGATTGGTTTACCAGCTACTAATTCTCCAGAAGCTTTGTAAGAAATTGGTGCCCAATTTTCTGCCTTGTTAAATGGATGATCGGCATTTTCTTCGTAACGAGAAATCGTACTTGGTTCTGTAAAAGCAGGACCAATATATCTTTCTAGAACCATTTTCTCTGGAGCATCTGTGCCACTATCTTTAAAGAACTGAATGGCTACTTTCCCAATAGATTGAGAAGCAATTTTTCCATCCTTCTTAAAGAGTAATCCAACAGAAGTTTCTTGATTTTTCGGAGTACGAGACCAGTTTGTCCAACGTCCATCTTCATTGTATTTTCCATCATTGATATAGAAAATTCGATCATGTGAAGCTGCTTGAGTATCGTTCGTTGTCGAAGCAAAGGCTTTAGAATCCGTTTCATTGTTGCTTGGATTTTCTGAAATGACTTGATTGCCTTTAGCAACAACTGTCACCTGCATTTTAGTCGTTAGATTTGTACCAATGACATGACCGGTAACTTCAAATGTTCCCTCATGCTCTGTCGCATGTTCAGGAATAGCATCCCACTTCACTGCAAGTTTATCTGTAGTCCAATTAGTTGAAGTTGGATAATAAACACTTACTTCTGAAGGAAGTTGAAGATTGTCTCCAACATTCAAGATTTTAGCACTGTTTTCTGCAGCAAGAGGTTGACTAGTTTCTCTCTCATCATTGCGGAAAATTCGATATTCTTTCAACACCGTACCATCTTCTGCTTTCAAGATGAGACGTGTTGCACCTTTTGGACTTGTTGCAGGAACAACTGTTACCAAACCATTATTGCTAGCTGTTGCTGTGATTTCTTTGCTAGATTGAGGAATATAGTAATCTGTCTTAGATGGATTAAAATGTTCAAGATCCTTGCCATCTACCTTGATAGAAATCTCTGAACTTGTTTCACTTAAGACCTTGTTTCCAAGCACAGTTAGCTCTGTCAGACCAACACCTGATGTTCCATCTGCTTTCTTCATACGAATACGAACAGCGTAGGTTTCGACCTTGTCAAATGTGAAGTGATTGGTTTGAGTTGCAGACAGCTGACTTGGAGCATGTAAGTTTTCAACTGCTTTCCAATTGTCTGGATTATTAAATGGATGATTGCTATCTCGTTGCGCATGACTGACATCACTTGGTAAATCTGGAATTTCTTTACCTACATAATATTCAACTACATATTCTTTTGGAAGACCAATTGCTCCATCAGTATAGAAATCAACCGACAAATTGTTGACAAAACGCTTCGTCAAGTCTCCTGAATTACCAAATAAGATAGAAGCCCAGTCATTATCAGTATTTGTTCTCCAAGTAGTCCATCTATTTTTAGCATCTGATGGCGTTCTTGATACAGTCAAATCGTTCAAGGTGTTGGCTGTGTCATCTCCTCCTGTATTGGATGCAATGGCAGCTGGTAATTGTGAACCTGTCCATTGTTTAGAGATATTATTTCCAGCAACCACTTGACTAGATACTCGAACATGAGCTTTAGTTGTCAGATTGCTACCTACTAAACGACCATTGATTTCATAGACCCCTTCAGTTTGACTAAAGTTGGCTGGAACCTGATCCCAAACAACATCTTTATAGATAGTTGTTCCGTTAGAATGGTAAGCCCGAACATTAGCTGGCAATTGAACCGTCTCACCCTTAGGTACTGTGAGACTGATTTCCTCTGCAACTTGCAATCCTTCAACCGTTACAGTCGCTTGAGCTTCAATATCTGTGCCTTCCACATGTCCTTTAAGCGTAAAGCTATGATAGTGCCCCAACTCTTTTTCATCTACCTTATCCCAAGCTACAGATACTTTGCGTGGCAAGCCCTTATCAAATTCTGCTCCAACTTCTTTAGGTAGATTCGGTTGCTGATTGATATCTGTAGAAACATACACAGGATGAAGTTTCACAATCTTCTTGCTGACTTTATTTTCTTTAATCACCACTTCAGTGGTTACAGATTCTGTTTTCTCTGTTTGATTATCGATTCGAGGTGTCAAAGTCACTCTTCCCTTAGTATAGAGCAATAGATTCTGACCATTCACCTCAAGATGTCCCCCATCAGATGATTTAGCTTCTAAGTGAATATCTGAAGCCGAAAACTCTGTTTGTGAACCATCCTCATAACGACCAATGACGTGATAAGTTAATACTTGATCTTCAGTGGCAGTTTCTTTTCCTTCTACAACCACTTCCAAACGTTTCAAAGCAGGAGCTTCCTTCACAAACTGAATTAAGTAAGTTTGAACCAAGTCACCCTTTTGGTCACTCAAGAAGACAGAAGCCTGATAACCATTATCAGCAGAAGCTTGCTGAACAGTTACTTGATATCCGGTAGTCTGAGCTCCAACACTTGGAATAGTTGCAGTGTAAGGAAGGGATATACGGTAATAGGTCTTGCCAGACTCAAAATTCTCAAGAGCTTTATCCCCAACAGTAAGTCCTGTAATGCTACTTGTTGTTTCCTTACTACTTGCGATAAAGGTTGCAGTCACTTCACGGTCGTCATCTACCAATTTACCAGTAGCCTCCGTACGTCCACCTTCCTTGTTCAAAGCAGCAGGGTCTTTCAAGGTCCAAGAAACAACATCAGTATCAATCAAGCTACCATCTGTCAGAACAGCTGTGACCGTTTTATCCAAATCAGCCGCATTCGTTCCAACTGGGACTGTAGCAACTTTTGGTAACCATCTATCTAAAGCAATCACTTTAACAAGTGCCTCAGC
The DNA here is from genome assembly GCA_902488495.1 of uncultured Streptococcus sp. GTDB lineage: Bacteria > Bacillota > Bacilli > Lactobacillales > Streptococcaceae > Streptococcus. Next base: position 8,316 of record CABTWF010000012.1, read on the forward strand.
TTTAGTTTCTAAACCTTCTACACGTCCAGATACTTTTTTCTCACCTGCGCTTGTAAGCAAGTCAGATGGCATTTCCCAAGTTACAGTCTTTTCCTCAATACTACCGTCACTATAAATAGCTGTTACTGTTTGAGGTAATTCAGGATTTGTCGTCACATCAGTTGTTGCTTTTACAGGAGCAAAGGCTACAAAGTGACGATTTTCTTTCTTACCAGACACCGTTGCGACCGTTGCGCTATCAGATGTCAAACCAGCAGAATCTGCATAAAGAGTAAATTTACCTTCTTTTTCTGTTGATTTTACAATGACAACCCCTTTACCATTGAAAGCACGTCTTTGCCATGTTCCATCTGCTTGAGCTTTGTAGCGTTCACGACTAGCTTGTTCTCCATTATCCACACCAACGATTTGTCCCTGACCATGAAGATTGAAATGAACAAGATTGTTAGCTGTAGGAACCACATTACCATCGCCATCAACAATTTCATAATGGATGTAGGATAGGTCCTTTCCATCTGCAGTGATAACATGCTCTTCTTTAGTCAGACGAACTCTTGCTGGCTCCCCAGCAGTTGTCACACTATCACGCGCAATTTCGTTGCCATTTTCATCTCGAGCAATCGCAGTCAGTGTGCCTGGTTGGTATTTCACAAGCCACTCAAGATACAATTCACTTGGTTTAGCTCCCTCATGATATGGACGTCCATCTTCTGTCCTTTTCTTAGTAAATTCCTTTTTACCAAGCGACTCTCCATTTAAGAACAATTCGACGCTTGCAGCATTTGAGAAGGTACGAACCGGAACCTTTCCATCAATCAGCATCTTGCGATCCTTAAGGGTCTCTTCAGTCCAGTTCCAATGTGGTAAAATGCGAACAGTTGGCTTTTCTTTAGCACTATACCATTCACTACGGTAAAGGTAGAAATCATTCTTTGGTAAACCAGCTGTATCAATAATACCAAAGTAAGAGCTCTTGACAGGTGTACTATCTTGGTTATGCCATGGAGTCGGTTCTCCAATATAGTCAATTCCTGTCCAGATAAATTGTCCAGCATAGCCAGCACGATCACGGTCAAAAGTCCATGATTCAGTAGCTGTTCTTCCCCATCCAACACGATCATTACCATAGTCAGATTGTTCATAGTGACGATTTGGACGATTGTCATGTCCAAGGATTTGAGCAGGGTTATAATAAGAATCACGCGTCCTAGTAGCTGAAGAAGTTTCAGAACCATAAATGAGCCAGTCTGGATGCGCTCTACGAACAGCATCATAATTACGTTCACCATAGTTCATACCGACAGCATCCATAATTTCTGCGAGTTTCAAGAAATCACCTGTCGCCGCACGACTAAATTTGTTTTCCCCCATGGTTACATAACGCTCAGTATCAATCGCTTTGATAACTGCCTTCAAGCGTTTAGCAGTTTCGATAGAACGAGGACTACCATTTGCCTCCTCTACCTCATTTCCAAGAGACCACATGACGATAGACGGATTGTTCTTATCACGTTCTACCATTGTTCTGAGATCAAAATCAGACCACTTCTCACCCTTCTTAGCCTCCGGATGAGTTGCATCTTGATCAAAGAACCGTCCATAGTCGTAAGTCTTCTTGCCACCATACCAAGTATCAAAAGCTTCCTCTTGAACCAAAAGACCTAAACTAGCTGCAGCATCAAGCAACTGAGGACTCGCTGGATTGTGGGTTGTTCGAATAGAGTTAACCCCCATATCTTTCAAGAGTTTTAATTTACGATAAGTAGCCTTATAATTCTCTTCTGCACCCAAGGCTCCATTGTCATGGTGAATACTTACTCCATGGAATTTCATGCGTTCACCGTTCAGAGAGAAACCTTCCTTAGCAGTCCAATTGAAATAACGGTAACCAAATGTATCTTCTGTTACATCAACTAGTTGACCTTCTTTATAAACCTTTGTTTTCAACACATACAGTTGAGGATGATAACTTTTTGTCGTCCAAAGAGTTGGTTTATTAACTAGGATTGTTTGTCTGAAATCTGCAGTTTCATTTTCTGCTAAATTCTTCGTTTCAGAGCGGACTAATTCTGAAACAACCTTACCTTCCTTAGTAAAAATTTGTTGTTCCACAAAGACTTTAGCAGCCTTCTTATCCGTATTTTTAATCTTACTTTGAACCTGTGTTTCAACATTCCCTTCTTTTTGCTCAGCAAGTTTTGGAGTAGTGATATGATTACCATTTTCGGCAACATGGACTTTATCACGATAACTAAGGGTTACATCACGATAAATCCCACTTCCTGAATACCAACGACTACTTGGTTGCTTATTGGTCACTTGAACAGTAATTGAATTTTCACTACCATCCTTGTTTAAAAATTCTGTGATATCATATGAAAAATGATTATAGCCACTTGGATAATGTCCGACAAATTTACCATTTACATAGACCTTTGAATCCATGTAAACCCCATCAAAATTGATACGAACATCCTTATTCTTGTCTGCTTCGTCTAATATGAAAGTCTTACGATACCAAGCTGTTCCACCATTTAACTGCCCACCTTCATTACGAGCGGGAGACTTGTGATCAAAGTCAAAATAAATACTCCAATCATGAGGAAGATTCAATTTAGACCAATCATGAACATCCACATCTTTTTTTGAAAAATCTCCTTGGGCATTTAGTTTAAAATACCAATCTTTATTAAAATTTTGTTTTCGTTCCGATAATAGTTGTTTTTCCTTTTCAACTTCGGCTTTGTTTGACTCTCTAGACAGCACTTGCGATTTTTCAGAAGAAGGTTTAATCTCTGTGTCTGCTTTCACTTGGTTCTTTTCAGAAGTTTTTTTAGAATCCTCTTTCACTTCTGTTCCAGCTGTTACTGCAGATTCAACAGGCTTTGGATTTGCCTCTTCAGATTTCTGTTTGTTATCAGCCTTGTTTCCTTCTTCTACTTTATTTGGAGTTTCCCCTTTAGGACTAACCAATTCACGACTACTCTCGTTAGTAGGTGTAGTAGGTTCTGTATCCTTAGTCACTTTGTCTTCTGCCGATTCAGCTTTTGGTTTTACAAACTCACGCCCACCATTCTCATCAGCCTTTGCAATAGCAGCTACCACATCATCGGGAAGCTTATCTAAAGGTTGAGCTTGATGAACAGTTGTTTCTTCTGTTTTAGCATTGGATGAATCCACCTCCTCAGCTTGTACAGCAGAAATACCAAATATACTAGCCCCAATCATTACAGATGCCGCACCTATTGCAAATTTACGAATGCTATAATGACAACGTTTATCAAAAAGTCTTTTGTTCATTAAAATCCTCATTTCTTTTTCTTGATACAAAGTAAGCGCTTACTTTATTTTAAAAAATAACCTCCTTCTGAATACACAAACAAGTACCAAGTTTTATAATATATTTTATATATTAAATATATCAAAAGGCACCTTAAATTGCAATTATTTTCCATTAATTTAACCCAATAAAATGATATATAAGAAGGGGTCATTTAAAAGGAATAGTTGCAATGAAAATAGCTTTCGGTTCTAGACTCTTTCTACTACAAATTGAATTCCATTAATATCTTTTTCAAACTTCAAATTTATAGTTTATAGACTGCATTACTCTACATAAAAAGAAGGCGAACCTCCTTCTACACTATTTTCCCTTAAATTCCGCAAAAGTCTGTAAGATTTTAGCTGCCACTGCTGGAGAAGGAGCTCCTTTTAGCTCTAACGTATCATCTGCATATGGAGTAAGGCCAGCAAAATCTCCTATCTGGACAGAATAGAGCGACGTTTTAAATAGTTCAATATCGTTTTTGTCATTTCCAAAAGCGATGAAGTTCTCCCCACATAACTTTTCAACAGTTGTCGCCTTATGAGTATCCAAGGGATTAACATAAAGGCACTTTTCATGCTCATGATAAGACAGATGAGCCTGTCCTAGTCTTTCTAGCTGACCAAGCAGATCATCAAGCAAATCCTCATGGTCACCCATATAAACGACTACCTTAATCGGAGTACCCAAGTCCTCGAGTTTCTGATGACGAGCTACCTTTAGGGGATCCACACTGGAGAAAAATGGAATCTTCTCTACAATCTGACCACTATAGTCAAAGCAATCGTCCACAAAGAAAGGGAGATTGTAGGTCTGGCAATAATCCACTAGCGCCTGATAAACTCTAGCATCGAGATTCCTTTCAAAGATAGCCTTCCCCAAATGATAGGCTACGCCACCATTCAACCCTATGACCAAGCGCTGACTGAGTTCAGAACCTAATAAACCCAAGCAATCCCGATAAGAGCGGGCTGAGGCAAACACAAGCTCATGCCCATAATCTTCAGCCTTTAAAAGAACCTGCTGAATCTCCTCATCTATGGTCATGTAGTCAAAAGATAGCGTTCCATCCAGGTCAAATACGAATTTCATCTTCCTAGTCCTTGTTTAGTGTTCGAAGCGCTGCCTGATAGGTTTGCTCCATTAGCATGGTAATAGTCATAGGTCCAACTCCACCCGGTACAGGTGTGATATGACTGGCAAGTGGGGCAACCGCATCATAGTCAACATCTCCACAAAGCTTGCCATTTTCATCTCGGTTCATCCCAACGTCAATGACAACTGCTCCTGGTTTGACAAAGTCAGCAGTCACAAACTTAGCGCGACCGATTGCAACCACAAGAATATCCGCCTTAGCAGCCACCTTGGCAAGATGATGGGTGCGTGAGTGAGTCAAAGTCACAGTCGCATTCTTGGCCAAAAGAAGCTGAGCCATCGGTTTTCCAACGATATTGGAGCGACCGATAACAACCGCATTTTTACCTTCCAAGTCAATCCCATATTCATGAAACATCTCCATAATTCCTGCAGGTGTTGAAGGAATCATAACTGGATGACCAGACCAAAGGCGACCCATGTTTAGGGGATGGAAACCATCCACGTCTTTTTCGGGGTCAATGGCTAATAAAACCGCCTCTTCGTCAATATGTTTTGGCAAAGGTAATTGAACCAAAATCCCATGCCAAGCTGGATCTTGATTGTATTTGGCAATCAAGTCTAACAATTCCGCTTGGGTAATGGTCTCTGGAACTCGCACTACTTCACTACGGAATCCTGCAGCAAGAGCTGAACGTTCCTTGTTGCGAACGTAGACTTGACTGGCAGGATTGTCCCCAACCAAAATTACTACCAACCCTGGAACTAGACCTGTTTCTTCTTTTAGTTTAGCCGTCTTCTCAGCCAACTGTTCTTGTAACTTAGCCGCAAGAGCCTTCCCATCGATAATCTGTGCCATATCTCTTCTCTTTTCTATCAAATATCCTCTATTATATCAAAAAATAACTCGCCTTTCTAACACTTCCTGACTAATAGACCTTATAGTCTGAAACTATAAGAAAAAGCTCGTATCGAGCTTTTATGCCTATTTATACTAGGTAAATTTGTCATGCTTTCTTTTTGACTTTTGGAGCCGGTAAGACTTCATACATCTCCTTGATTAATCTGATTAGACATGACTTATCTTCAATGTCTTCTATCAAAATCATCTCCTTAGCTCCTTCATAAGGACGTTCAAACCTAGTCTGTCCCAGTTGATCCAAGACCACCTTCACAGGCTTCAGTAACAGACGATTATCGTAGATTCCTCCAATAATCTTTCCACGATAATAAAGGATATACTCTCCCATCATTGGACGATAACTCATCTCCTCTAGCTCTGATAGCTGTTCGAGAATAAAATCTAAATATTCTTTACTGGAAGCCATGATGCCTACTCCATTTCTTCTAAAAATGAGGTATTACAAAACCTTACTCAAAAATTCCTTGGTCCGTTGTTCTTTTGTTTGATCGAAAATCTCTTCTGGCGTTCCATCTTCGACAACAACTCCATCCGCCATAAAGATGACACGGTCTGCCACCTCACGCGCAAAGCCCATTTCATGAGTCACAATCACCATAGTCATCCCTGATTTAGCAAGGTCTTGCATAACAGCTAGAACCTCACCAACCATCTCAGGGTCTAGGGCTGAAGTCGGCTCATCAAAAAGCAAAACATCTGGTTCCATAGCAAGTCCACGTGCAATGGCAATCCGTTGTTGCTGACCACCTGACAAACTCTGTGGATAATCCGTCGCCTTGTCTGGCAAACCAACTTTTTCTAGCAGTTCCTGTGCTCTTTTCTCCGCAACTTCCTTGCTTTCACCTTTAGTTTTAATTGGTGATAAAGTGATATTTTCCATCACTGTCATATTAGGAAAGAGGTTGAATTGTTGGAATACCATACCCATCTTTTCACGCATGGCAAAAAGGTCATTTTTCTTATCAGTGATATCAACTCCTTCAAAGATAACCTTACCTTTACTTGCTTCTTCAAGGAGATTCATCGAACGAAGGAGAGTTGATTTCCCGCTACCTGACGGACCGATAATGACCACAACTTCTCCACGTTTAATCTCAAGATTGATGCCTTTTAAAACTTCATTTTTCCCAAAAGATTTATGTAGTTCTTCAATTTTAATCAAGGTTTCTGTCATTATTTCTTATCTCCTTGTCCAATATGTTTTTCAAATGCTTTCAACGCCACTGTCAAAACAGAGGTCATAATCAAGTAGTAAAAGGCTGCAAATAAAAGAGGAGTCAACGGTAAATAAGTTGTTGTCGCTACAGTCGTTGCACCATTCCACAACTCCATCACCCCAATCGCAGACAAGAGGGAACTATCCTTGATAATGGTGATAAATTCATTTCCCAGAGCTGGAAGAATATTTTTGATAGCTTGTGGCAAAATGACATAACGCATGGCATTTTTCGGACGAATACCGAGAGAATATGCGGCCTCTAACTGCCCTTTAGGAACCGCATTGATCCCCGCACGAACAGTTTCTGAAACGTAAGCTCCACTGTTCATAGAAATAATCAGAATACCAGGAATCAAACGAGAAAGATCAACTCCTAAAATTCCCACTTGGATAGTCGGAGCATTGATATGCATAAGAGCAAAGGCAATCATAATCTGAACCATCATTGGCGTCCCACGGAAAATCCAAACATACACATTTGCAAACCAAACGAGCGGTTTAAAGCGTGAACGTTGGGCAAAGGCCAGTAACACACCTATAATGGTCCCTAAGCAGACAACAAGGATAGAAATCAATACGGTAATCAGAGCACCATAGTTAAAATACGGTAAATACTTTGGTAAAAAAGAAAAATTCATATTCGATCAACTTTCTATGTGTTAGATTGTATGATTATAACATGAATTGAATTAAAATGCAATCCTTTTTTCCTAATTTTAACAATTAACTTGATAGAATAGAGAAATAGAGAGAAATCACAGTTTTTTTCTAGTCAACTACCTCTTGTTTATGGTAAAATAGAAACGATAAGAAATGGAGGAGAATCAAAATGGAATCACATTTGGTTAGAATCATTAACCGCCTAGAAGCAATGACAAAAGATGGTGGAAATCTAAAACGTAATTTTGAACGTGAAGGTGTTGTCGTCGCAGAAGTTGCATACAGCCACGACGAAGAAAACGGATCACTCTTCACCCTTCGCGATGTAGAGGCTCGTGAAACTTATACCTTTGATAGCATTGATTTGATTGCAATGGAGATCTACGAACTCCTTTACTAATATAAAAACAACGGGCAGTAAGTCCCGATGAATGAGAATCCTTTTTGTCACCACAAATGGGATTTTTTCTTACCTTCAAGTCGCTTAATTCTCCATAAATCCCTCTTTTAAAAACGACCACTTCCCAATCTTTTTACTTGCTTTACACCTTAATCATGCTATAATGAGAGTATAAAACTTTGACTATTTTTGACCTTTTTTCTTAGGCCAAGAATAAGAATGAAATGAGGTAGATGTATGCTCTGTCAAAACTGTAAAATAAACGACTCAACAATTCATCTTTATACCAATCTCAATGGACAGCAAAAGCAAATTGATCTTTGTCAAAATTGCTATAAAATTATCAAAACAGATCCAAATAATACCCTCTTTAAAGGAATGACTGACTTAAACAATCATGACTTTGACCCATTCGGCGACTTTTTCAATGATTTGAACAATTTCAAACCTTCTTCTAATAACGTCCCTCCAACTCAATCTGGTGGGGGATATGGAGGAAACGGTGGTTATGGACCTCAAAACCGTGGCCCACTTCAAACACCTCCTAGCCAAGAAAAAGGACTCCTAGAGGAATATGGTATCAATATTACTGAGATTGCTCGTCGGGGAGATATTGACCCTGTTATCGGTCGAGATGAGGAGATTATCCGTGTTATCGAAATCCTCAACCGTCGAACCAAGAACAACCCTGTCCTTATCGGAGAACCAGGTGTTGGTAAAACAGCCGTTGTTGAAGGTCTAGCTCAGAAGATTGTTGATGGTGATGTTCCCCATAAACTCCAAGGCAAGCAGGTCATTCGTCTGGATGTGGTCAGTCTAGTCCAAGGAACAGGGATTCGAGGCCAATTTGAAGAACGTATGCAAAAGCTCATGGAAGAAATTCGCAAACGCGAGGACATCATCCTCTTTATCGACGAAATCCATGAAATTGTTGGTGCAGGATCTGCTGGTGATGGCAATATGGATGCAGGCAATATCCTTAAACCAGCCCTTGCCCGTGGTGAATTGCAAATGGTCGGCGCCACTACTCTCAATGAATACCGTATCATTGAAAAAGACGCTGCCCTAGAGCGCCGTATGCAGCCTGTCAAGGTAGATGAACCAACTGTCGAAGAAACCATTATCATCCTTAAAGGGGTTCAAAAGAAATACGAAGATTACCATCACGTCAAGTACACTGATGCTGCTATCGAAGCTGCTGCGAATCTTTCCAATCGCTATATCCAAGACCGCTTCTTGCCAGACAAGGCTATTGACCTGTTGGATGAAGCTGGTTCTAAGATGAATCTGACACTGAACTTTGTTGATCCTAAAGTGATTGATCAGCGTTTAATTGAAGCTGAGAATCTCAAGGCTCAAGCTACACGAGAGGAAGACTTTGAAAAGGCTGCTTATTTCCGCGATCAGATTGCCAAGTACAAGGAAATGCAAAAGAACAAGGTGACCGATCAGGATACTCCAATCATCAGCGAGAAAACTATTGAACATATCATTGAGCAGAAAACCAATATCCCTGTTGGAGAACTCAAAGAAAAAGAACAGTCTCAGCTTATCCATCTAGCAGACGACCTCAAAACTCATGTCATTGGTCAAGATGAAGCTGTCGATAAGATTGCCAAGGCAATCCGTCGTAATCGTGTTGGACTTGGAACTCCTAACCGGCCAATCGGAAGCTTCCTCTTTGTCGGACCAACTGGTGTTGGTAAAACAGAACTTTCCAAACAACTAGCCATTGAGCTCTTTGGTTCTGCTGACAGCATGATTCGCTTTGATATGAGTGAATACATGGAAAAACACAGTGTAGCTAAATTGGTCGGAGCCCCTCCAGGTTATGTTGGTTATGATGAAGCTGGGCAGCTGACTGAAAAGGTTCGTCGCAACCCATATTCTCTCATCCTTCTCGATGAGGTCGAGAAAGCCCATCCAGATGTGATGCACATGTTCCTTCAAGTCTTGGACGATGGTCGTTTGACAGATGGGCAAGGACGAACAGTTAGCTTTAAGGATGCTATCATTATCATGACCTCAAATGCGGGTACTGGTAAGGCCGAAGCCAGCGTTGGTTTTGGGGCAGCTCGTGAAGGTCGAACCAACTCTGTTCTCGGTGAACTCGGCAACTTCTTTAGCCCTGAATTTATGAACCGTTTTGATGGCATCATCGAATTTAAACCTCTCAGCAAGGACAATCTTCTCCAAATCGTCGAACTCATGCTAGCGGATGTCAACAAACGCCTCTCCAGCAACAATATCCACCTCGATGTGACAGACAAGGTCAAGGAAAAGTTGGTTGACTTAGGTTATGATCCAAAAATGGGGGCACGCCCACTCCGCCGTACTATTCAAGACCATATCGAGGATGCCATCACTGACTTCTACCTTGAAAACCCAAGTGAAAAAGACCTCAAGGCAGTTATGACAAGCAATGGCAATATTCAAATCAAATCTGCCAAAAAAACTGAGAAAACAGAAGAGATTGCTTCTGAAATAGAAGAATAAATCTCATAAAAAGAACAGGAAACAAGATTTCCTGTTCTTTTTTTTAATTCTCTTCTTGAACTTGATAGCGAAGAATTGTTTTTAATTTGCTTGGCTCCGTTCGATGAAGGTTATTGAGATAAATTTCTCGGTGGACTTCCGAAGTTCTTTTGAGTTTATGAAGTTGACAAAAATGCTCCATCTCTGCAAAAGTCTCATTTTCAGTATCAAAAGGTCCTACATGAAGCATAGCAAGGATTTGGCCTTCTTCTATCATTTCAAAACGAATAGCCTCATAGAGAGGATTTGGCTTCTTGATTTTGACCTCGTTCAGAGCTACCTCAAATAGTTCTCGCGTAATAAAATCGGGTTGCCCAATCATAATGCTATAAGAAAGCTCACTTTTTACCAGTTCTCCCTCCTTCTCCTTTTTCCATACACCTTCTAAAGGAAAGACTGTAAAATCCGTGTAAACCTCATCCAGAGGAGCTTTTTTATACTTCATCTTTATCGCATAGGCTAAGGCATATAAGGCCCCTACGCGTTCTGAAAAATCTTCTTGATTTGGATCACCTTTACCATCAATCACGATATAGGATTGACCTGGCACCTGCAAGATGCTGGGCCTAGCTTTCACTTGATAAAGATTTTTTGCTTCTTTTCTCCATTCGTATTTCATTTGGTTCTTCTCCTTTCTATCTCTAGTATAGCACCAAAACCCTGACATCTTTTGTCAAGGTTTGTAAAGTTTTTGGATTTTTTCTAATCTAGAAAGCAATTCCTTCTTCAGATGATTGGGGGCGAGTATTTCCACCCCATCTAGATAAGACAGGAGGTAAGTATACAGACTTTCATGCTCTGGTAGGACTGTCTTGACATAATAACACCCATCTTTCCCCAAGCTAATCTCATCTTCTGAAAAATCTTCATAAACCCGGAAAGCAAGCTTGGGACTAAACTTCAAGGAAACTTTGATTTGATGTGCCACTTGATCTGAACTATCGATGCAATCCAGCACATTTTTCTGCTTCATAGTTTCAGTTGTTAGATGATAATTCCTAATTCTAGATAATTTGAAAAAACGCCACTCTTCTTTCAAACAACAGTAGGCATGAAGGTACCAATCTCTCTTTTTAAATACGAGTTTAAAGGGTTCGACTGTACGAATCGTTTTCTGACCACTCCCACCTAGATAAGTAATCACCAGTTGCCTTTTCTCTAGAATAGCATGTTTGATGTTATCAAATAATTCTTTTTGACCTTCTCGCTTCCTCCAGTCAGTCATGTCTACTTCTATCCAAGGGCTGGTAGAAACTTGAAAAATAGATTCCAACTTTTCAAGTAACATATCTTGCCTGTCATTTGTCAGGGCTTGAATTCCTTGCAAAGCTGATAGAAGTTCTAATTTTTCATCCTCCGACACGAGAGTACGATCCAGAACAAAGTCCTTCATTAAAAAGATTCCGCCCGTCTTTCCAGGTATCGAATAAAGGGGAATCCCCGCCATACTCAACCGCTCAATATCGCGATAAATCGTTCGTACAGATACTTCAAATAATCGGGCTAATTCAGGAGCTGTTGCACTGCCTTTTTCTAAAAGTAGATATAGGATACGAAATAGTCTTGATTCGGCCATATAATCACCTCTCTTTTATTATACCAGTTAAAGAGCTAGGGTTGGAAAGTTTAACGAGACAAGGATTGACCAAGACAAAGTAGCTTTTTCTGCACCAGTTCGTTGGTTTATTCTTGACAGCTAGCGCCTCGTCCATTATGATAATAATAAAGATACTAGAGAATGAGGAAAATGCAATGGCAAACCCAACTTATGGTGATAAAAAAGAGAATGTGACTTACCAGCCCCGCTATGGTGTGTACGCAGTTATTCCGGATGCGGAGAAAAAACAAATTGTCCTAGTTCAAGCTCCCAATGGTGCTTGGTTCTTGCCAGGTGGAGAGATTGAAGCAGGCGAAGATCATCAAGAAGCACTGAAGAGAGAACTAATCGAAGAACTTGGCTTTACAGCTGAAATCGGAATCTATTATGGACAAGCTGATGAGTATTTTTACTCTCGCCACCGTGATACCTACTACTACAATCCAGCTTATCTCTATGAAGCTATTTCTTTCCAAGAAGTACAAAAACCATTGGAAGATTTTAATCATATTGCTTGGTTTCCTATTGACGAGGCTATTGAAAAACTCAAACGTGGTAGCCATAAATGGGGAATTGAAGCTTGGAAAATCCAGCATGGAATTGGCTAAAATACACGATTTTATCCAAAAAGTGCTATAATAGAGTTAGAAAATCGGAGGAACTGTTATGAAGCTTATCAACACGACTAATTCACACTCGCAACTTGTTAAAAGCCAATTAGAAAGCACAGACGCAACTCTTGTCGAGGTCTATTCTGCTGGAAACACAGATGTAGTTTTCACACAAGCCCCGCTTCACTATGAAATCCTCATTTCCAACAAACACCGTGCTATTCGTGAACCTGAAATCGAAACTATCCAAGACTTCTTCTTAAAACGTAAAATCGACAAGGAAAGCATTGATGAAGCCAATATCAAGACGCTTTATTCTGATAAATTGATTGAGATTTCAATCCCTATAAAATAAGAAGACCAGCCAAAAGCTGGTTTTCTTTTGCAAAAAAGATTGGTAGTACACAACTACCAATCTTTTTCATTTTATTTCACAGCTTCTTTCAAAGCCTCTACCTTGTCCAAACGTTCCCATGGAAGGTCAATATCTGTACGTCCCATATGTCCATAAGCCGCTGTTTGACGGTAAATTGGACGTTTAAGGTCCAGCATTTGAATAATTCCTGCAGGGCGAAGGTCAAAGATTTGACGCGCTGCTTTTTCAAGCTTGCTTTCAGCTACTGTTCCTGTACCAAAAGTATCGATACGAACGGAAACAGGCTGGGCCACACCGATGGCATAGGCCAATTGTACTTCTGCCTTCTTAGCAAGACCTGCTGCAACGATGTTCTTGGCAATGTAGCGAGCTGCATAAGAGGCTGAACGGTCCACCTTCGTCGCATCCTTACCAGAGAAGGCACCACCGCCATGACGAGAATAGCCACCATAGGTATCCACGATGATCTTACGACCAGTCAAACCTGAGTCCCCTTGAGGTCCACCGATTACAAAGCGACCAGTTGGATTGATGAAGAATTTTGTTTGCTCATCCAAGTAAGAGGCTGGAATAACTTCTTTGATAACCTTGCTAATCACATCATTGTGAATTTGTTCATTGCTAACTTCTGGATCGTGCTGAGTTGAAATCACGACTGTGTCCACACGTACCGGACGGTCATTTTCATCATACTCAACTGTAACTTGTGATTTAGCATCTGGACGGAGATAGCTGATTTCACCAGACTTACGAAGTTCTGCCAAACGACGAACTAGCTTGTGGCTGAGTGAGATTGGCAATGGCATGAGTTCTTCTGTCTCATCCACCGCAAATCCAAACATGAGCCCTTGGTCTCCAGCTCCAATCAAGTCAAGCGGATCTTGATCTGCATTTCCACGAACCTCCAAGGCTTCGTTAACCCCTTGGGCGATATCTGGTGACTGCTCAACAAGTGACGGATGAACTCCCACCGTCTCCGCAGAAAAACCATATTCTGTATTCGTATAACCAATCTCTGCAATGGTGTCACGAACCACACGGTTAATATCCACATAAGCATGTGTAGAAATTTCACCAAAAACATGGACGGAACCAGTGTAGACAGCTGTCTCAGCAGCAACGTGCGCATCTGGATCTTTAGCTAAAATAGCATCCAAAATCGCATCTGAAATTTGGTCTGCAATCTTATCTGGATGCCCCTCAGATACAGATTCAGACGTGAATAATTTACGTTCTGACATAAAAATGTCCCCCCTTAAAAAATATTGTTATAGAGTTACAAAGTACTGATAGGTATTTCTATAGTCTAAGAGTTACGACGCGAAAGAAATAAAAACGATGTTTTTTTATTTCTGAAGCTAGTAAGGCGCATAGGGTGACCGCGTTATAGCGGCAACCGTAGAAGGACGAGCGACTTTGGAGTCGTCATTCTTTGCGAGTACAAAGTACTGATAGAAATTTCTACCATCTTATCGGGACTATATAACCTTATCATTATACCACTTTTTGCTTTTTTTTGCAGTATTTTCTCGAAATCGAAAAAAGAACCTTACGGCTCTTTTCTCGTCATAAAATTTCGGCTTGTGCTCCATAATACAGAAGGTCATACCTATGCTTATCTGCATACTTCATCTACAAACTACCTATTTTTTATCACAATGTTTTTACAAACAATCTTCCAGTTAGGTTTACTGTTCCTTTGACTTTCTATTGCTTACAGTTAAGCCAAGTCCAGCCATTAGGAGGCCAATTCCCACAATACCATAGTTCGCTGTATCATTACTTCCTGTATCAGGGAGTTTAGCTGCTTCTTGTTTATGAGCTGTAGCTACTGGAAGAGAGGTCGTTTGAATCGGATTCTCTGTCTGAACAACTGGTAGTGTTGTACGACGTTCTAGGTAGAATTGGTAATTATCTTTCGTTACCTTATAATTGTGTCCTTCAGTCACAGTTTCAACAATCAAAGACGCCACATCTTTAGTCAAGGTATCTCCAAATTGCTCACTTAAATCCAAAATTCTATTATCATTAGTAAAACCTTTGTAATATTTTTGGTAAGGACTTGAGGTTGCTACAATTCTCTCAATACCATTTGCAGTTAATGTTGCAATTGTGTCTGCAATCGTTGGAATTGACGGATTCTCCTTAATTGGAAAATCGGATAATAGGACAGCAAACCTTTTATTTTTAGGTGATTTTGACCAATCATATGTCGAAACAATTTGATTGAGTGCAGGTGTCGGCGTTTCTGCTGGATCACCTCCATTAGCAAGTTCAATTGCAGCGAGCGCTTTTTTTAGTTCGTCTGGATTAGATGTGAAATAAGAGTCACCAAACTTAGTTAGAATTGTACCTTCATCAGTTAAATTATACGTGCGGCCATAAAGCTCATCGCTAAATGTAGCTAAACCAAAGCGTGCAGTTACCCCATTATTCGCGAGATTATCGACAAATTTATTGACATTATCTCTTACAGTATCAATATTACTCTTCATTGATAAAGAACGGTCAACAACAAATACGATATCTGCTGATCCTGATTTGGAAATCGTTTTTGTATCTTTTATCATCTCTACGGACGTAGTTTTATCAACACGTTCATATTGAGTATAAGAATTTCCCTCTTCGTCTTTCCCAGTCAAAGTGCTCTCAGTTGTTTCAGTCTTTGGAGCAGGAAGTTCTTCGCTTTTTACAGGTGCCACTTCTGTCTTTGTGACTTCAACAGTTGCACTTTCTTCATGAATCTTTTGATCACCTTCTTGGCGTTCTTTCACGTCAATAGGTGAAACCTTCTTAGAAACATCAACAAGCTCTCCAGGTTTTGCATCTGATTTGTTAACGACTGGTTTCGCCTCATCAGCTTTAATTTCTGCCACAGCAGCTTCGACTGCCGATTTACTTGCTTCAGTTTTCTTTACTGTTTCAGTTGAAGCAGATGCCGGTTTTGTTGTTTCATCTGCAGACACTTGTCCGACCTGAGCAAAAGCAAACAAAATTGCTACAGAAGCCAACCCAACTTTCATTTTACGGAATGAAAAACGTTGTTGTTTCATAAATGATTTATCCATAGAAGTCCCCTTTTCTTTTCACGGATCATATTATATAATCCGATTGTTTTATAATATGATAACACAAAATTGTATAGTTTTCAATTTTTTCCTTACGATTTCAATAAAATATTGGACTAAAAACAAGTTTTAAAGCAATTACTATTTTATTAATCAAATTATTTTGAATATATAATTATTGGCTACTTTGAATAGTTCAGGAAATAAAAACTCAGTAGAATCAGGTAATTCTACTGAGTTTTTAAAATGTTTGGCGTTTGGCTTTTCGCTCTGCACGGCCACGTGCACGATTTTCAGCACGCTTGGTTTTGCGACGTTTTTCATCCACCGCCCATTGAATCTTCTTCTTATAGCCAGGTTTGACTTTTTTCTTTTTCTTTTTAACCAAGCCAATCATTTCAATATCAAGCTTATCCTGCTTCTTTTCACGATTAGCACGACGATCACGGTCATAGGTATCTTGAAACTCTCCGTCTTTGACCATCTTAGGAGTAAACTTGATACCTAATTTTTCCAACTCACGGATATCCGAGTCATCACTAGGCTGGTAAAGGGTAATAGCCGTACCAGGCAGTCCGTTGCGCCCAGTTCGTCCAACACGGTGAACAAAGAAGGACAAGTCTTGCGGAATGGCATCATTGATAACATGACTAACACCTTCAATGTCAATCCCACGCGCTGCCAAGTCTGTTGCAACAATGTACTCAAAATCCAGATTTTTCACCTGATTCATGATCCGTTTGCGTTCACGAGGAGCAATATCTCCATGAATCTTAGCTACCTTCAATCCTTGAGCAGTCAAGTAGGCATGCAATTCATCAGCACGCGTTTTGGTGTTAACAAAAATCATTGCCAAATAAGGCTGCATCAACTGAGTCAGCTGGTAAATTTGAGCATTCTTGTCGCGGCCCTTGGTCGAAATCAACCAATTATCAATGGTATCTGAGATAACTGTCTTAGTCTTGATTTTTTCCATGACAGGATTTGACAAGTATTTTTTCAAGAACGGTTGCAATTTTTGTGGAATCGTTGCTGAAAAGACCATGAATTGCAAGTCTTTTGGAAGGCTCCCTGCAATCTTATCAACGGTTTCCAAGAATCCCATATCCAAGGTCATATCGGCTTCATCAATTACAAAGGTCTTGGCCTTGTGAATAGCCAAATCACCAGATTTGACCAAGTCATAGATACGACCTGGCGTTCCGATAACGATATGTGGTTGGTTGCTGGCAAGTTTTTCAATCTGACGCGCCTTATCCGTACCACCTACATAATTAACCACACGAACTTCGACATCTGAGTGAGCTGCAATCTGACGAGCTGCTTGGTAGATTTGAGTAGCCAACTCACGACTTGGAGCCGTAATCACTGCTTGCACACTATCGCTAGTTTCATCTAATTGCTGGAAAATGGGTAACAAGAAAGTATGAGTCTTTCCTGAACCTGTTTTTGACTCGCCCACCAAGTCACGACCTGCCAAGACAATAGGAATCAACTTTTCCTGAACTTCGGTAGGAGTCGTAAACTTCAACTCCTCCAAGGCTTCTACTATATAATTTTTAAATTGAAATTTCTTAAATGACATACTATCCTCGATTCTATCCTTTCAATTATACCATATTTTGTCCTATTGCAGTAGCCCCATTTGAGTCTCAGTCCTGTAGTAAAGATTCGAATAGATTAAAAGGTTGGAACCTCTGATTCCAACCTCTTTCATTATTTCCAGGTCAATACAGCATTCAAACCATAGTGATCACTGACTTGTGGACTATTTTGACCATCAAAAACTACTTGTAAACTCTCTACTTCCAACTCTTTGGTCGTAAAGACGTAGTCGATTCGTAGTGGCTCGGTATTGCCTTTCCAGCCATCAATTTCTGGTGGAACGGTATAGCTACCACTTCTTTCTTTCGCAACTTCAAACGCGTCTTGTAATCCTAATGGGCTAGCTAAAATCGCTTGATAGCCTTCCTGACCAGCTGGATTATTAAAATCACCCGCTAAAATTAGAGGTTTGTTCAACTCTTTTAGTACAGCCTCAAATCGTGCCCATTCTTCTTGGAAACCTTTATCCCACCAAGAGAGATGAACGCTTGCAAGAGCAAGTTCCTTACCTTCAACCTCTGTCTCAGCCAAGGCAACGCGGCGAGTATGATAGTCTGTTGGATCATCTACATCCGAAACTAAAATTTCTCTGGCTTTAATCGGTGTTTTAGATAAGATAGCTACGCCTTCATGGTAACGGTCATAACCAATATGATTATAAGCCCAAGTCCAGTAGTAGTTTTTCCCTTTCTCAGCCAATTTTTCAACCAGAAGTCGGACATAGTGATCCTGATGAATGGGTTCTGCTGATGGTAAAGCTTGATAGTGATTGTTAACCTCTACCTCAGGCGAAGTCATTTCTTGATTGATTTCTTGGAAACAAATCAAATCATAATCCTTATCAAGAATGTCTTGGAGTAAGATTTGGAATTTTTCCTCTGCTTCCTTCTCCATCCAACTGTGGGTATTGAGTGTTAGAAATTTCATGCTTTTCTCCTAAAACAAGAGGTTGGAAAACAGCTTCCAACCCCAAGTATATTACAATTCTACTTTAGCAACTGCTGTTTTAGCTGCAAGAGAACCTGTTTGTTCTAATTTAACTGATTTGAGGACATCACCATTTGTGAAGACAACCACTGTTGATGTTTTGCGTCCTGCTTCTCGAATAGCATCCAAGTCAGCTGTGACAAGAAGGTCACCAGCGGCCACTTTTTGTCCTTCAGAGACATGAACAGTAAATGGTTTTCCTTCAAGACTTACTGTATCCAAACCAATATGAACAAGCACTTCAAGACCTGAGTCAGTGACAAGACCAAGAGCGTGTTTTGTTGGGAAGATACTTGATACAGTACCAGTAACTGGAGATACAATGTTACCATTTGCTGGCTCTACTGCAAATCCATCACCCATCATTTTTTGAGCAAAAACTGGATCTTCCACTTGTTCTAAAGCAACAACTTGACCGTCAGCTACTGAGTAAACTTCTTCAGTTACACCTTTGTAGTGTACAGTATTTTGTTGAGTTTCTGTCATTTGGCTTGGAAGAGTTTCAGGAATTACTTCACCTGAGTCAAGGATATCTTGGATATCAGATTTCAATACGTCAGCTTTTGGTCCGTAGATAGCTTGGACACCTTGTCCTTTCATGACAAGACCCATAGCTCCTTCTGCTTTCCATTGTTCCTCAGTACCAACGCGATCTGCGTCTTTAACAGTTACACGAAGACGAGTCATACATGCATCCACATCTACGATATTTGCACGACCACCAAGAAGGTTAATGATGTTTACGGCTTGAGAAGCTGCTGCAACTTTTGGAGTTCCAGGAGCTGCTTCTTCTGATGTTCCTTCAGCTGTTTCGTAGTTTCCGTTACGTCCTGGAGTTGCGTAGTTGAATTTCTTGATCATGAAGTTGGCAATGAAGTACATGATAACCGCAAAGAGAACAGTTACCCAGATAAAGTTAACGATATCCATACCAATACCAGCATTAATTGCCAATGGTGTACGAGTCAAGAATTCAATTGAACCGAATGAGTGGACACGAAGGTGAACAATATCTGCCATAGCAAAGGCAGCACCTTGAACTACTGAATAAACAAGGTAAAGCGGTGTTGCGATGAACATGAACATATACTCGATAGGTTCAGTAACCCCTGTCAAGAATGTTGCAAGGGCTGTCGCAATCATCATACCCTTGTATTGGTGTTTCTTGTCAGCATCAACATTGCGGTAGATAGCAACGATGACACCCATCAAGATACCAAATGAACCGATCATTTGTCCAACTTTGAAACGAGCTGGAGTGACTGTTGTAAGAAGGTGTTGGTATTGGTCAGCATTTGAACCTTTAAGGTTAACAAGGTCAGTTACCCATGCAAGCCAAAGTGGATCTTGACCAAATACTTGTGTTCCTTTTGCAGCACCAGTTAACACTTCGTATGTTCCACCAAGAGCTGTATAGTTCATTGGGATAGTCAACATGTGGTGAAGACCGAATGGCAAGAGCAAACGTTCCAAAGTACCATACAAGAATGGTGCAAGAACTGGAGCAGTTTCTTGTGAGTTGGCAATCCAAATACCAAAGTTGTTGATACCTGTTTGAACTACTGGCCAAAAGGCAGCAAGTACAATTGCAGCAATAGTTGAACGAAGAATAACGACGAATGGTACGAAACGTTTACCATTGAAGAATGAAAGGGCATCAGGAAGTTTACGGAAGTTGTAGTATTTGTTATAAGCTGTTGCCCCAACAAAACCAGAGATAATCCCTACGAAAACCCCCATGTTAAGCGCTGGTGCCTCAAGAACGCTGATAAAGTAGTCAGCAACCTTGATTGAACCACCAAAGAAAGTAGTAACCATTGCTTCAGGGTTTTTCAACATATCACCTGTAACACCGAAGATAGTACCTGTGATACGGTTAATCAAGATAAAGGCAAGTCCGGCTGCAAATGCACCACCTGCACGTTCTTTTGCCCAGCTTCCCCCAATAGCAAGGGCAAACAAGATATGAAGGTTACCGATAACCCCCCAACCAATTTGCTCAAGGATTCCACCTGTAATCACTAGAGGAGCAAGGTTTGGGTCGATCATCACGATTGATTTACCGATTGAGATCATCAATCCCGCCGCTGGCATAACGGCGATAACCACCATTAAAGCCTTACCGAATTTTTGCCAAAATTCGAAAGACAAGACATTTTTGAATGTAGCTTTCATCATTCAAATCTCCTTTATTTTATTTAGGCAAACGTTTTACGAAAACGTTTGCATTTGGTTATGTATTAATTATACCACTTTTATTTTTTTTGTAAAGGCTTTTATAAAAAAATTGTCTATTTTTTTAATTTTTAGAAAGGAAAAAGAGAAGTTTACGAAAACTTCTCTTTTAAATATGTATTATTTTTCTGATTTGTTCTGCAATTTGCATTTAAATCCAACTAGATCTTCAAGAATCGACGCATTGAAATCCCTGAACCAATTGAACCAATGAAAATTCCGATTATAAATAATAGGACTGTCATCAAAGGGATAAACACATCTGGCGTAATCATTGACAAGTTTTGACCTACCAAGGATTTATTGACCGATTGATAAACCATATTGTAAACAAAGAATACAAGGACTGAAGGAATTGCTGCACCAAGCAAGCCAATAAAAGCACCTTCTAGCAAGAATGGACCACGGATATAGCCATTTTTCGCTCCTACAAGACGCATGATCTGAATCTCACGACTACGTGAAATAATAGTGATACGAATGGTATTGGAAATGAGGAAGACTGCGATAAAAATCAAGAGCCCTGCAATAACCAATCCCCAAACACGGATAAAGGAAGCTAGTTCAAAAAGTCGTTGAGTGTTGGCTCCACCATCTTGAACCTCTGATACTCCCTCAATTTTCTTAGCTTCTTCAGCTACCGTTTTAACATCACTCGGAGAATTTGTATCGACGATATAAGCATCATAGAGAGGGTTTGCATCCCCTTCAAAGACCTTCCAATCGTCACCCATTGTTTCCGTTAGTTTTTCGTACTGTTCTTCTTTACTTGAGAAGGTAACACTCTTAACAGCAGGCATAGCTTTCAAAGCATCATAGACCTTGTGGTAGTCATTATTGGTAACTGTCTGACCTTCTTTTTCAATCGTTTCACTGTTATCAGCTACATCCTTACGAATGTAAACCATGACCCGAACGTTGTTTTCAATATCGGTAGCCAGTTTTGCTGTATTAAAAATTACAGATGCAAACAGGGCAACAAGTGTCAAGGTAATCATAACCGAACTCACTGCTGCTACTGTCATCCAGCCATTTCGTTTTAAACTTTTTAATGATTCAAATAAATGGCGAAAAAATCTACTAATCATCGTATCCATATTCTCCTTTAGCTTCGTCACGAACGACACGGCCATTTTCAATGGCAATGACACGGTGGCGCAAGGTATTTACAATCTGGCTATTGTGGGTTGCCATCAAGACAGTAGTACCTTGGAGATTGATGCGTTCCAACAGATTCATAATTTCCCATGAATTATCTGGGTCCAAGTTTCCTGTTGGCTCATCGGCAATCAATACTTTAGGATTGTTGACAATCGCACGAGCAATCGCAATCCGTTGTTGCTCTCCACCTGAGAGTTCATTAGGGAAAGAGCGAACCTTATGTTTCAAACCAACCAGGTCCAATACTTCCATAACACGTTTTTTGATGTTGCGACGGCTCTCACCGATTACTTCCATTGCATAGGCAATATTCTCATAAACAGTCTTCTTAGGCAAGAGTTTGTAATCCTGAAAGACTACCCCGACACTACGACGTAGCAGTGGGACATCTTTCTTCTTAATTTTAACTAAATTAAAGCCTGCAACTGTTAGGCTTCCTTTTTCGATCTTTACTTCTCGGTATAAAGCTCGAATAAAGGTTGACTTACCCGCCCCAGAAGGTCCTACGATATAGGCAAACTCTCCTGGTTCAATGGTAACAGATACTCCACGCAGGGCAGTCGTTCCATTGTCATACTTTTTGACAACATCTCTCATTTCAATGATTGACATATGAGTTCCTTTCTATCTTAGCTGATTCGCCACTTGAGGTAGGCATCGATAAAACCATCAAGGTCTCCATCCATCACCTTATCTACCTGAGCAACTTCAAAGCTTGTACGGTGATCTTTTACCATAGTATAAGGCGTGAAAACATATGAACGGATTTGGCTTCCCCATGTGATTTCCTTTTTCTCACCTTTAAGGGAATCAACTTCCGCAGCTTTCTTTTCTTGCTCCATTTGATAGAGCTTAGCCTGCAACATCTTCATGGCACGATCTCTATTTCCATACTGGGTACGATCGACCGTTGATTGGACGACAGTTCCCGTAGGAATGTGTGTCAAACGCACACCTGTTGAAACCTTATTGACGTTTTGTCCACCAGCACCACCTGAACGGAAGGTATCCATTTTGATATCATCTTCACGAATCTCCACTTCGATGGTATCATCCAACTCAGGCATAACCTCTACGGATGTAAAGGAAGTATGGCGGCGTTTGGCAGAGTCAAATGGCGAAATACGAACCAAACGGTGAACACCCATTTCTGATTTAAGTAGGCCATAAGCATTGGGTCCTTCAAAAGACAAGGTCACAGACTTGATACCTGCTTCATCACCAGCTTGGTAATCCAAAACTTCTACTTTAAAGCCTTTGGCATTTCCATAACGAGTATACATACGAAGCAACATATCGCCCCAATCCTGTGCCTCAGTACCACCAGATCCTGGATGGATTTCCAAGATTGCATTATTATGGTCATAAGGTTCTGACAAGAGAAGGGTCATCTCGTAGCTGGTCATCATCTTATCCAGTTCTGTCAACTGTTCGACCAGTTCATCATGGACTGACTCGTCTTCTGCTAAAAAGTCCAATAAAATCTCAACTTCATCCTGCAACTCTTCCATTTTACGGAAGGTGTTATAGGTGTTTTTTAATTCATTTAATTCTTGCGACGTTTTTTGGGCCGCGATATTATCGTTCCAAAAATCAGGTTCTGTCATCTTGTTTTCCAAGATGGCAATCTCTTCCTCTAAGCCTTCGAGGTCAAAGAGACCCCCTGAAAGAAGCTAATTTTTCACGATTTGCGTCAATTTTTTGACGAATTTCTGAAATGTCCATAGATACTCCTTTTCATATCGTTTTATTATACCATAATCTCTCATTTCTTTCCATATTTTGCTTTTCACCGCTTTTGACGGCAAAAGAAAAGAGGCTCTAAAGCCTCTGGTTTAAAGGACTTTAGCAGAGGTATGAGTGATCTCCTCCACTTGAATTCCTTCTTTTTCAAACTTGTCCTTTAATGCAGTTAAATCGATTTTTCCATCAATTTGAACTTCGATAACGACCTTGCCATCCTTACGTGGAATGTTAACAGTATGGGAAATATTTAAATCCTCTTCTACAATTAGAGCTACAATTTTTCCCAGCACTCCTACTTCATTTTCTGTAATGAAACGAACGCGAATCCCCTCTTCTCCGTATCCAGCGATTTCCAAGAAAGCCTGAAAAACATCGCGGTCTGTAATGACGCCGTAGACCTGATGATTGTCTACGACTGGTAATATCCCAATTTTATTTTTCAGCATCAGGTAGGTCGCATCTTCTAGACTAGCATAGCCAGAAACCGTCACGACATCTCGAATCATTACATCTTTTACTTTGGTTTTATTCAGAAGATAATTCATCTCATAGATAGAGAGACTGGTTGCTTTAGATGGGCTGGCTTCCGCAATGGTTCCTTCTGTTACCAATCCGACTAATTGATCGTTTTCGATAACAGGTAAACGGTGCAAACCTTGCTCGCGCATCAAATCTGCTGCGTGTGCTACAGTCGTATCTGGACTGATATAAACTACCTTACGGGTCATGAAATCTTTAACTGCCATGAGACTTCTCCTTCTATATTGCTACTTTTATTATACACTTTCTTAGAAAATCTATCAAACGCTTTCATCTCTTTTTCAAGATTTTGAATAATCTGAGTCTTTTACAAAAAAGAGCTCTAATCTAGAGCTCTATATGTGCAAGTTAGCAATCATTATTTATATTTCTTTCAGTTGTTAAGGATACTAGCAACTAGTATTGAAAACCTATTATCATCTCCATCCACAACCTAAACTAGTCTCTCAGACTAGAGGAGAATTGCTTATGCAATCCTTATCCTCCGACTAAAAAGGTCCCCCGGACTAAAGGAGAATTGCTTACGCAATCTCCATCCGCAACCTAAACTAGTCTCCCAGACTAGAGGAGAATTGCTGCACAATTCTTATCCGCCGACCAAAAAGGTCCCCCGGACCTTTTTAGCCACCTAGATATGCTTTTCTGACTTCATCTGATGCTGCGAGTTCTTTTCCTGTTCCTGATAGGACAATCTTTCCTGTTTCAAGTACATAACCACGGTCAGAGATAGCAAGGGCCTTGTTAGCGTTCTGTTCAATTAGGAGAACCGTTGTTCCTTGCTTCTGAATATCTTGAATGATATCAAAAATTTCTTGGATAAAGATCGGGGCAAGTCCCATTGACGGCTCATCCAAGAGAAGGAGCTTAGGTGTAGACATGAGAGCGCGTCCCATAGCCAGCATCTGCTGTTCACCACCTGAAAGAGTTGCCGCATCTTGGTTTTTACGCTCTTCAAGACGTGGGAAGCGTGAGAAAACTTTTTTCAAGTTAGCTTGATTTTCTTCACGATTTTTCTTCAAGAAAGCTCCCATTTCCAAGTTTTCCATAACAGTCAAACCTGGGAAAACATGGCGTCCCTCAGGAACTTGTGAAAGACCACCTGCCACGATTTTTTGCGCAGGCAACTTTTGAATTTCTTTTCCCAAAAACTCAATTTTACCAGCACTTGGACGAACCAAACCTGAAAGGGTACGAAGAATGGTTGTTTTACCAGCACCATTAGCACCAATCAAGGAAACAACTTCACCTTCATTAACCTCGAAACTTACATCACGAACTGCTTGGATCATACCGTAATGCACAGAGAGGTTTTCAACTTTTAACATAGACATTAGGCTTCACCTCCTAGATAAGCTTCGATAACGCGTTTGTTGTTCTTAATCTCATCCGGAGTCCCATGAGCAATCAACCGACCATATTCAAGAACATAGATACGCTCAGTGACTTCCATAACCAAATTCATATCATGTTCGATAAGCATGATGGTAATTTTAAATTCATCTTTGATACGACGGATCAATTCTGTCAATTCAGCTGTTTCTTGTGGATTCATACCAGCTGCAGGTTCATCCAAAAAGAGAATTTTAGGTTCAGTTGCTAGAGCACGAACGATTTCTAATCGACGTTGTTGGCCATAGGCCAGATTCTTAGCAAGAGTATCTGCGTCGCCATCCAAATCAAAAATCTTCAGCAAGTCCAAAGCTTTGCTTTTTAATTCTTCCTCATTCTTATAAAAAGCTGGTAGGCGTAGGAAGCTCGCAAGGACATGTTGTTTATGATGATTACTAAATGCAATCAAAACATTTTCCAAAACTGTCAAGTCCTTGAACAAACGAATATTTTGGAAAGTACGACTGAGACCAAGTGACGCAATCTTATAGGGAGTTTTCCCATTTAGGAGGTGACCATCTAATGTGACAGTACCTTCGCTTGGTTCATAAACACCCGTCAAGAGATTGAAAAGGGTTGTTTTTCCAGCTCCGTTTGGTCCAATCAAACCAACCAATTCTCCCTCGTTCAATTCAAGAGTGACATCTCCAACAGCTGTTAGACCGCCAAAATGTTTGGTTAACTGTTTAACTTCAAGTAATGCCATTAGTTTTGTCCCTCCTTCTTAGATTTTTTAAAGAAACGTGATAGACTCAATTCCCATGTTCCAAGAAGTCCACCTGGTCTGAAAATCATAACCAATACAAGAGCCAAAGCGTAAATGATCATACGTACGCTAGCCACATCTTGAAGGAGCATATTTAAAATTCCCAAAACAATCGCAGAAACAATCGTACCTGTAATAGAACCAAGTCCTCCAAATACAACAATGATCAAAACGTTGATTGAGTTGATGAAAGTATAATCTTTTGGTACAACTGAACCGATAAATCCTGCCTGAAGAGAACCAGCAATACTTGCTGTAATGGCACCAAAGACAAAAGCGATAATCTTGATCTTTGTAGTATTTACCCCAACGGACTCCGCAGCAATCTCATCCTCACGAACAGATAGAGTAGAGCGTCCAATCGGACTACGTAAGAAGTTAAGGGTTGCAATAGTTGTGATAATAACAAAAAGGTAAACCATTTGCCAAGTTGTGAAGTTAGGGATACCCAAGATACCAGCAGCACCGTTGGTCAAACTTCCACCATTAATGATAAAGATACGAATGATTTCTGAAACACCTAGTGTCGCGACGGCCAAATAGTCCCCCTTCAAGCGTAGAGTTGGAATTCCAACGAGCAAAGCGACTGCACCAGAAATCAAAGCGCCCAAGACCATCGCTCCAAAGAAAGCACCATAGGTTGGTGATTTTGAACCAATAATCGCTGCTGCATAAGCCCCAATTGCCATAAAACCTGCATGACCGAGTGAGAATTGGCCTGAAAAACCAACGATTAAGTTCAAACCTACTGCAAGGATGATATTAATCCCAATTTGTTCTAAAATTTGGACATGGAATAGATTGAGAACACCAGCAGAAACCAGTACACTAATCAATCCATAACCCGCTAACAGAAGGAATAACCAGAGAATATTTACTTTAAGATTTGTCTTCATTGTTTACACCTTCTCTTTCACATTCTTACCAAGGATACCTGCAGGTCGAACAATCAGAATCAAAAGCAAGATTCCATACACGATAGCATCACGGAAATCAGACATACCGAAGGCAGTAGCAAAAGTTTCCAATAAGCCAATCACAAATCCCCCTAGAGCTGCACCAGGAATAATACCGATACCACCAAGAACGGCCGCAACGAATGATTTTAGACCTGGAGTCACACCCATCAAAGGTTCAAGAGAGTTGTAGTAAAGGGCAATGAGGACACCTGCCGCACCAGCAAGGGCTGAACCCAAAGCAAAGGTGAAACTGATTGTACGATTTACATTAATTCCCATCAATTGAGCAGCATCACTATCAACTGATACCGCACGCATGGCTTTCCCCATTTTTGTTTTTTGGACGATCAATTGTAGCAAAACCATCAAGAGGACAGAAACTGCTAAAATCATCAATTGAACGTTTGTCAAGCTAATTGGTCCCAAGTCAAAGCGGACTGTTTCAATTGCTTGAGGAAAGGCACGAGTATTGGCACCTACTAAATAAACCATTCCGTATTCCAGTAGGAAAGACACTCCGATGGCAGTAATCAATACAGCAATACGTGTAGAGTGTCGTAAAGGACGGTAGGCAAGAAACTCAATCACAACACCAAGTAGTGCTGTCCCTGCCATTGAAATAATTAAAGCTAAAAAGAAATCCATTTGGAAAGAATTAATCAAAAAGTAACCAATAAAGGCACCCATCATGTAAATATCACCGTGGGCGAAGTTGATGAGTTTGATAATTCCATAAACCATGGTATAACCCAGAGCCAAAAGTGCATAAACACTACCCAGAATTAGACCATTCACAAGTTGTTGGAGCATAGCATTCACTCTTTTCTATCGTTATTTTTTAGAAAATTTCATTATTTTCACAAGTTCATAAACACCGAAACAGGGAGTGAGTCAAAGGCTCATTCCCCATTTCAATTACTATTCTAATGTTATGGTTTTACAACTTCTGCTTCTTCAACTTTACCATTGTTCATGGTCATCATGTAAGCAGTTTTCACTGTATTGTGGTCAGCATCAAAGCTTGTTTGACCAGTTACACCATCAAAATCTTTGGTTTTAGCAAGGTTGTCCTTGATTTCACCTGAGTTTTTAGCACCTTTTGCAGCATTTGCTACTAGGTAAACTGAGTCATAGGCCAAAGCTGAGAATGTTGAAGGCTCTTCGTTGTATTTAGCACGGTATGCTTCAAGGAAAGCTTTAGCTTTTGCAGAAACATCAACTGTTGTTGAGAATCCAGAGATGAAGTAAATGTTTGATGCTCTTTCAGCAGTTGCTTGTTGAACAAATTCTTCACCGTTGAATCCATCACCACCAATGATTGGCTTATCAATTCCCATACCACGAGCTTGGTTTACAATTTTACCAGCTTCTGTGTAGTAACCTGGAACTACGATAGCGTCAAACTCTTTGTCTTTCATTTTAGTAAGGGCTGCTTGGAAGTCAGTATCACCTGCTACGAATGTTTCATCTGCTACAATCTCACCCTTGTAAGCTTCGCGGAAAGATTTAGCAATACCTTTTGCATAGTCACTAGCGTTGTCAGTATAAAGAACAACCTTCTTAGCATTCAATTTATTTGTTACATAGTTAGAAATAATCTTCCCTTGGAAGCTATCTTGGAATGTTCCGATAAATAGGTAATCTTGACCTTTAGTCAAACCGTCTTGAGTAGCACTTGGTGAAATCAATGGCACTCCAGCTTTAGTAGCGTTAGCTACAGCTGCAGCAGTTGCACCAGATGTCGCAGGTCCTACAATAGCTGCTACTTTTGATTGGGTAACAAGGTTTGTTGTAACAGAAGCTGCTTCAGCAGTTTCTGACTTGTTGTCTTTGTCTACAACTTCGATTTGTTTTCCATCAATTCCACCTGCAGCGTTGATTTCGTCTACAGCAAGTTGGGCACCCTTTTGTTCAGCTGTACCGTAAGCTGCTACAGCACCTGTCTCTTCAAAGTTAAAACCGATTTTAATTGTTTTTTCGTCTACTGGATTTCCAGTTATGTTTGACGCTCCTGACTTGACCTCTCCACAGGCAGCAAGAAGAGCCACACTAGCAAGAGCCACAAAAGATAGGGCAAATTTTTTCTTCATTTTTAATCTCCTTATAGTTGTTTCAAAAATTGTATGTTAAGAATATACCGAATTATCAGAAAATTGTCAATGTATTTGTTTAACTTTTTTAAATGATAACGTTTTCTTCATTCCGATAGAGATTCCCAACGAAGGGGGTTTCTAGCTCTTGGATATGGCAACGTCTAATTTTCTTGATATATCTTTCCTTACCTAATCTCTCAACCAACTCATCTAGCTCCTCAGTTGGAACATAGAGCTGCAAGTAACGA
>CABTWF010000013.1:0-37375 GCA_902488495.1 uncultured Streptococcus sp.
TGCTCTTCCGATCTGGCAACCACATCGTGACGAGTCTCCTGCTCAATCTCCAAAATACGGTCGATGTCAAAGTCTGCCTTCTCGCGAATCAAAGCCACATCTTCCTTAGGGATTTCTCCCAACTCAGCCCATGCCTCGTCAGCCAGGATTTCCACCTCAAGCCAAGCACGGTATTTATTTTCTTCACTCCAAATGTTCGCCATCTCAGGGCGAGAGTAACGGTTAATCATGATTAAGATACCAAGGGCGACTAGAAAGCGACTGAATTTTAGGAAACTAACGACAGACGCTTGCGTCCTAGGAGGTTTATCTAAATTCCGAGCTTTCCGCCCGGGTTCAGTTCTGCAAACTAGATGCCCATTCCCTTTCTTTGTTTATTTTATTCTATAAAAACTGAAATTCGTCAGTTTGATACTGTATTCTTTTATTCCAATATTCATTATACTTATTTGCAATATTTGAATCTTTAGCTTTCTCAGCTATTATTCTCCATTTGTTGATTATGAACCTATCATGTTTTTTATAAAAACTTTCGCTAAAGTAATCATCATTCATATCAATTATAGATTTTTCAACATACTGGAAAAAAGCATTCTCAGTAAAATTGTCAACAATTGGATGAGCGCTTGTAGAACCTCTTTCAGAAGCTTCAATAACAGAAAAGAAAAAATCTACAATATCATTATCTTCCATACAATCAAAATCTGTATTCATTAATTCAAGGAACTCATCAATTGCTGGATTACTTATACTATATGTTTGTGAAACAATTTTTACTTTCAAAATATCTAAGAGTTTTTTCACTAAAATATTCTCTTTAAGGTCAAATAGTAATGAGATTATAAGATTGATGGATTTAATCTTATAATCTTTATATAAATCAACTATGAACTCTATTTTTTCAATAGCGCACACTTTGGAAAAATGTTCATAAAGTATTCGTAAGAATCTCTTCATTTCCTTATCTAGTATGTAGTTTTTACTATACAAATTACCTTTTTCCTCTATTAAATTATCAAAAATTTCTTCTATTAAGTGTTTTGGTAATTCCTTGTGAACTTTTACAAACTCTTGAAAAATATCACACAGCAACTGTTTAGGAGCGCTCTGTTCAAGTAAGGTTCTTAATATTTTTTGACTGTTGTTACTATCAAATTTCTGAAAAACATTTGGATGAAGCCTATAAATTATCTCAAAAGATGAATGTTGTATATCCCCCTCCGACAAAGCAGGTTCAATGGAACTATTCAATTCATCAATATCTTCTATATTATTAATTAAAGTAGATATAAAATACTCATAATTTATAGTTCCTTCATCTCTTAACTTATCCAACAATTTTTTTAATAAAATAACATATTTTTTATCATCAACAAATGTTAAAGCATTCGAAGTAATAGATATAATAGATGAAGTATCAATCGTAGGATAATAAAACTGTCCACCGATTTTGTTTATTAGAGAATTTATGTAGACGTAACCTCCCAACATTTTCTTTGAAGAAACTAAATCAATCATTACTGAAAATACATATCTTGCTTTTTCTGCCGTACATTCCTCCTCAGAGGGATGCGCGAAACTATTTCTTAAATCAAAACAATATTTCAACTCTTTAATTTCATATCTGGATAAAATTCCAAAACTATCTTCATTACAAAAACTTATCAAATCTCTTTCAAATGGTTTAGAATTATTTCGTTGATTTCTAATTCTATCAAACTGACTTCTTTGACTCTCATTAAATTCTGTAGATAACATATCAATTTTTTTAAACAAATCGTCCATGCCAGCAATAACAGATAGAATAACACATGCCTTATATGCTTTTGTGTTATAGCAATCTAACGCCTCTTTAAAATAATCTCGAATTTGTTTGTCGTATACCGAGTTTAATAGTTCTTCTTGATCTCTAATCATTACCAATCAATCCCTTTCCCGCAGTAGTTGTTTGGCTTCTCTTGTTTAACAAAAGTATTGACAAAGAGTTGAATCATAAATTCTCCCCATTCAATTTAAATACTATTCTTCCTCAGGATCTTCGTAAGCAAAAAATTCAATCGAAAGTTTTATAGGACGGCTCGTTAATCCAAAACTCTTTATATAATCATAGATCTCATCATCATCGCGCGTATGCTCTATTATTAGTTGATTATTTGTTCTCTCTACAATATGAATCCCTTCTGCATCTGGAATTTCTGGAATGACTACATCATCCGCATAAGTAAATGTTAGAGTAGTAATATCATCTTCAAATACATCATCGAATTCTTCTACCATTTTAAAAATCAATCCCTTCCCCAAACTCATCCACACTATCCGGCGCATCACTAAACAAAGTCACATGTCCTACCCTACGGTTATGCTTGTCTTCTATGGTCACTTATTTACCGCCCACTCCGCTGCTTTCTCTGCATGGATCACTGTTGTGTCATAGAGAGGCAGGTCGGTGTCGAATTGCTTGACGAGGAGACCAATCTCGGTACAACCCAAGATAACAGCTTCAGCACCTGCTTTTTTCAATTCATCTATAATGGCAAGATAAGCCTGTTTTGAGCTTTCTTTGATGTTCCCTAGGCAAAGTTCGTCATAAATGATTCGATTGACCTCTGTAATTCCAGCTTGGTCTGGAATCAGCACTTCTAACCCAGACTCTATTAATTTCTCCTTGTAAAAATCTTGAGTCATGGTGTACTTGGTTCCTAGGAGACCGACTTTTTGAATACCGTCAGCCAACAAGGCCTGCGCAGTTGCTTGCGCAATATGCAAGATTGGAATCGTAATCTTTTCTTGTATCTGCGGAGCAACCTTGTGCATGGTGTTGGTACAAATAACGATGAAATCCGCACCTGCTTGCTCCAGGCGCTGAGCAACATCTGCCAAAAGTTGACCGCTTTTCTCCCAGTCCCCGACTGCCTGATAATGCTCAATCTCTGCAAAATCAACACTGTAAAGCAGAATCTTAGCCGAATGCAAGCCACCCAGCTCTTTTTTGATGGTTTCGTTGATGATTTGGTAGTAAGATGTGGTGCTTTCCCAACTCATACCACCAATCAGACCGATAGTTTTCATAGACTAATTAAACTCCTCCTTGCTTATCGCCACCGACGGATAGTGTGGTAAGCTACTTAGATCTGTATCCAATGGCGAATCATAGATAACCAGATAATTATTTGGATATTGAATCTTTAATTCCTGATATTGGCTTTTACTTTTTCATGGTCGGCACTGGCAAAGAGCACTTCCACAACGGCGATTTCTTTTCCTTCCTCCACAAAAGCGTTGACAATAATTTGAATCATAAACTGGTCTCCATTTAGCTTTAAAGATTATCATTTTCTGAGTCTTCATGTATAGAAAATTCAAATGAAATTCTCTCAGGATGTCTAGGCAGGCCGTAACTACTCAGATAATCCTTAACTTCCTTCACGGAACAAGAATATTCTAAGACTAGCTGATTGCCAGCTCTCTCTAAAATATGAATCCCCTCTCTATCCGCAATCTCTGGAACAATCAAATCGTTCGTATAAGTCAGTGTTACGGTCGTTATTTCATCATCTAGCAATTCACCAAATTCTTCTGTCATTTCAAAAATCAATCCCCTCACCAAACTCAACCACACTATCCGGCGCATCACTAAACACAGTCACATGTCCCATCTTGCGGTTGTGCTTTGCTTCTATTTTACCATACAGGTGGAGGTGGGCGCTTGGATTTTCTGTGACATATTTTTCAGCAGCCTCGACGTGCTGGCCGAGGACATTGAGCATGACGGCTGGGGCATGCAGGTGGATAGCTGGCAATGGTGCTCCCAGAACACCGAGAATATGGGTATCAAACTGCGAGAAGTCACAGGCTTCAATTGAATAATGCCCAGAGTTGTGTGGGCGTGGGGCAATCTCGTTGACAATGATGTCGTCAGCCGTCGCAAACATTTCCACACAAAGTGTTCCAGACAAGTTCAGCTGTTCTGCGATTCGCACCGCCATAGCTTTGGCCTTGGCTGCTAGACTTTCTGAAATGCGAGCTGGCACAATGGTCTTAGACAGGATGTTGTTGCGGTGGATATTTTCCTGAACTGGGAAAACCGTAACTTCCTTGCCATTCCCTGATACGATGACAGAAATTTCAAGATCAAAGTTGACAAATTCTTCCAAGACACAGTCTGCTGAATCGGCTAGTACACAGGCTTCTT
Source organism: uncultured Streptococcus sp. (assembly GCA_902488495.1). GTDB lineage: Bacteria > Bacillota > Bacilli > Lactobacillales > Streptococcaceae > Streptococcus. The sequence goes on from CABTWF010000013.1 coordinate 4,193, forward strand.
CCAAGTCTGCTTCTGAACGAATGACCTTTTGTCCATGCCCATCGTAGCCACCAGTCGCAGTCTTGAGGACATAGTTTTTCGACAGGTCAATATCTGCCAAGTCTTGGCTTGAGTTCACAACCTTGTAGGGTGCCACAGTGACTTGGGCCTTGTTTGAGAGGAAGTCCTTTTCAAAAATTCGATTTTGAGAAATGCGAAGGAGGTCTGTTCCTTGGGGGAGTTGTCCATCCTTGATAACCTCATCCAAACCGTCAGCATCGACATTTTCAAATTCATAAGTGAGGACATCGCAACGCTCAGCCAACTGACGGAGGGCATCCACATCGTTATAAGGCGCCACGATGATTTCTGCCACACGAGAAGCTGGACAATCCGCCGCAGGATCCAGCGCGATAACCTTGTGCCCCATATAAATGGCAGAAATAGCCATCATCTGACCCAGCTGACCGCCACCGATAATTCCGATTGTTTTAGATGAGCTCATTTGTAGACTCCTCTGCGATTTTTCCTTGTTCTTCTGCAAAATCTGCCAAAGCTGTCGCGATAGCTTGATCCTCTACTGAGAGGAGACGGAGGGCAAAGAGGGCCGCATTGGTCGCACCTGCTTCACCGATAGCCATTGTCGCAACAGGCACACCGCCCGGCATCTGAACGATAGAGTAAAGCGAGTCCACGCCACTAAGGGCACGTGATTTGACGGGTACACCAATGACAGGCAGAGTGGTTTTTGCTGCGACCATACCTGGTAAATGGGCTGCGCCTCCAGCACCTGCAATAATGACCTTGATACCGCGACTGCGGGCTTCTTCCGCATGTTGAAACATGAGATCAGGCGTGCGGTGAGCAGAGACAACCTTTTTTTCGTAGGTTACACCGAAGCGATCTAGGACTTCGGCGGTTTTTTGCATGGTTGCCCAGTCGGATTTTGAGCCCATGATAATGGAAATTACTGGTTTCATAGTTAATATCCTTTTCTTTCCTTTCTTTTTTCAATCACCTTAGGTTGTGAGGGACGGTAGCAGCCACCAAAGGTGTCTCATGCCTAAATTGGAAGCCCAAGGTCATCCAATTTCCCTGAACGATTGGATGATAATCCAATCGTTCTTTCACAACGGCGGTGATTGCTCTATATCAGCTCGCTAATACTCGCTAATCAAACGACCATTATCGTATTTGGCGACTTCGTCGCATTATTCTTATATCTTTACTTAATTGCCTTGCTACCAATGTCCGTACGATAGAACAAGCCTTCTGTTTTTTGTTGGGAGAGTTCTTGGTAGATGGTGTTTTGGGCTTCTTTGACGGTGTCTGCTGTGGTGACGAGCATATAGACACGTCCACCGTTTGATAGTAGTGCTCTGCTATTTTCCGCAAACTTAGCCCCTGCATAGTAAGTGATGATGTCGCCCTCAGTCTTGGCTGGCAACTCGACACCCTTTGCATAGTCTAGCGGGTAGCCCTTGGATGCGACAACCACACCCAGAGTCACACCCTTGTCCGTCCAGGTAATGGTTGGCTCCTTGCCATCGAGAATATCCGTGATATTTCGTGCAAAGTCAGATGTCAAACGAGGCAAAATAATCTGAGTCTCAGGATCTCCGAACCGAGCGTTGAACTCGATAACTTTCGGTCCATCAGCTGTCAGGATAAGCCCTGCGTAAAGGACACCAAGATACGGACGACCTTCTTTGATCATCCCTTCAAGGACTGGCTTGACAATAGTCTCAACCGCTGTGTCAACCACGCTCTGTGGCAAGTGAGGAACTGGCGCATAAGCTCCCATACCACCCGTGTTAGGGCCCTTGTCGCCGTCATAGGCACGTTTATGGTCCTGAGCTGTTGGCATGATGTAGAACTTGTCCCCATTGACAAAGGCAAAGAGAGAGAACTCCTCCCCGTCGAGGAATTCCTCGATAACCACACGCGCACCTGAATCACCGAATTTATTGTCCAAAAGCATCTCATGAGCGGCTTCGATGGCTTGCTCAACCGTTTCAGCAACAACGACACCTTTCCCAAGGGCCAATCCGTCTGCCTTGACGACGATTGGAGCGCCTTTTTCTTCGATGTAAGCCTTGGCTTCCTCGAAATTTGAGAAGGTCCCATAGGCTGCTGTTGGAACGTCGTATTTGACCATGATTTCTTTAGCAAAATCCTTGGACCACTCTAGCTCCGCTGCCAATCTTGTCGGACCAAAGGCTTTGAGACCAGCTGCATTGAACTCATCCACAATTCCAGCAGCAAGGGCGTCATCAGGCCCGATAAAGGACCAAGCAATATCGTTATCCTTTGCAAACTCTATTAACTTAGAATGTTCGGAAATGGAGATATTCACCAATTCCAAACCATCCAGAGTCATCCCGTCATTTCCAGGAGCTACAAAGACTTTTTCAACGTCTTTTGACTCAAGCAACTTCTTGGCAATCGCATGCTCACGACCTCCTGAACCGACAACTAACAGCTTCATCTCTCAACCTCTTTTGCGAATTATTTACTAACATTATATCATAAACGTTCGTTTTAATCTTGTTTCATTAAGCTTTTTTAAGCAAAAAAGGAAAGAAACTGTATAATAGATAGAATATGATAAAAATTTCCTCTATCTGTACCTTATCCTGAAAACAACGGATATAATTCTTACTAGAAGTAGTAAGATGTGGAAGCCTATCGTTCAAATTCAAACCTAGAAACTAGTGATAGGTGGGATTGATATCAGTGCTCTTGATGTTTTGCTCCTAGAACGGAGTCCGAGAAACATTAGCAGAACGAGTTTATCAAGTATATAAAAGTCAATTTGATTGCGGTTATTTGCTGGATTTTCTTTGTAAAACATAGGAGACACATCGCAACTTTTCTTACATCTATTATACGACTTACACAAAAAAAGCCTAAGTAGCTATAGGGTATTTACCAACTACAAAAACTTTAGAGCCAAAAAAGACAGTCATTAGGACTGCCTCTTAGTTGATACCATACAAAACAAAATAAGTGTATCAACATATATATGTTGATATTTTGATATCCATCTCAATTATTTCTAATTTATTAATAAAAAAATTTTATAATATTAGTGAAACTCTTTTCTGATCACCTAATATTTTTTAAACAATTAAACGCCTCTAAATAAAGGTACAATAGTTTTGTACTACGTAGATTCAATTCAATTACGAAATTCCTGCAACAATTCTCTAGCTTTCCTAATGTTTGACACACTACCCTCAAATAATTTATTATCCTGGTCAGTTTTCCCTATAACTTCATCTACATCTCTCCATTCGATTTTAGAATATCCACTAACACTTAAATCAGCAACTTCTATATCTTTGGTTAGTTTAGCGCAGAAAATCAAACCATTTATTAGATTTCCACTTGAATTCGTATAAGTAAAAATTGACAATGGTACAGGGTGATTACTATTATCCTTTAATATATCATAATCAACAGTTCCCAACGCTTTTTCATAATAATTATTGAGACCAACTTCCAATTCTTGATTAGGTTCCAAATGAACACAACCAAAATCATACTTATCTGAATTATTTTTGCCATCTCCACGTTTATAAAAAAGAATCTTTTTTAAATCATTAGAAAAATGCATAAGTACCACATGAAATGCTAATGGAGTTGGAGGTAATTTTTTTATTGTCTGACTCTCCTTTATGATATTTAAAAATTCATCTAATACTTTATCTCTTCCCAATTCAGCAAAAACTCGAGGCACAAACTCCTCTATCTTATCAGTTTTAAACTCCTTAATCACTTCATCGTATTCAAAAACACTATTTCCCCAGTCATCCCTATAAAAAATTACTGGATAAGGTCTACTATACCAAATTCCCTTTAAAGTTTTAGTTTCGCTAATTTTATAATCTGACTTATCTATACTTAAACCTTTAACTAGATGTTCTTTTTGTTCAACTTTGATAATTAAATATACCAACTCAGCACTTACCACAAGCTGATTCTTCTGAGTTTCTGATCTTAATCTAAATCCTAAGTCAATTCCAGCTCCCAGAAAGTCTATTATTTTAGAATTTCCTCCGGAATCATTTTCATATAGATTTTGTTTTTGCTCTATGATGTAACTTTGAAAATGCTCATCTCTCTCTTCTCCCAAAGACTTAATGTTATCAATCCACATTGTTCCTTTTAAAGATAATAGCATCTTACTATGGGGATACTCTTTAAAAATTCCATCACGAACTGTGTTCATGATAGTGAAAACTTTCTTAGGTAATTCATGTATACTTTCTAAATCTTCTTGAACCAATCTTTTATAAAAAACAACTTCATCACCTATACTTTTCCAATGTACAAATTCCGACTTATTAAGCTCAATTATTGAATCTTCATAAAATTTTTTCGTGATTTGATACCAGTCATTAGAGATTGTTTTATATTGTGTAGATCCTACTATATCAAAAGATACAAAAACATATATACCTCCTACACTTGTATATCTTTTGTTTTCGCTACCTTTTTTTATATTCTTATCTTGCAGAAAACTAGGTATCGTATTTACCATGAAAACACTCCTAAAAATTTTCCTCGTGTTTTTACAGCGCTTATTGAAACCCTAAAATAATCTGAAACCGCATCAAGATTACAAAGTCCCTCTTCATCAAGATTATTATACACACATTCAATAAACTCTGCTTTTGGCATCAATAAATTTGCAGCAAAATCATTAGCCTCGTATTCCACCTCACTAGTTCCTTCCCTAAATAGTTCGTCCTGATCAGTAAGATGTTCTAAAAACAAATGACCCAACTCATGTGCAATTGTAAACCTATCTCTATACCCCTTTGGATTATCAATATCAAGCTCTTTATTTTTGATTTGAATTAAGTACCCCTTTTCTTTATCAGGTTTAATTGAACCATCTTTTGAGATATTGGCATCATATTCTATCTCTATATCGCTAAAATAGGAGATGATTTTATTTAAATCAATAGGAATAGTGAGGCCAATATGGCTAATCAGTTCATCAGTTAATTGTGTTACATCTCTGCCCATACGAATATACCTCAACAATATGTACCAATAACTACAAGTATTATAGAGAAAACATAAATTATTAATGAATATCTTAAAAAACACATTTTCCTTTTTGAAACTTGGGCTACTTCTCGTATTTGTTTCTTATAATGTTCATACTTTATAGAATCAGTATAGTCATATCCCTTATCCGTCCAACTCATAAAGTATAAAGGATTCGAAGATTTGCTAATTGTAGGAAGCAATGCTCCAATAATTAATATTATTGACACTAGAACTCCAATCAATCCCAATATTAGAAAAAGGAAATTTTTTTCGTGCCCCTCATTAAGCTTTAGAAGAAAATATATCAATCCTGTCTCAAACGTTAGAAAGACAGCCAACTTTGCCTCTATAAACTTTAGCCAACCAGAGGTGTCATCATATATTGCTTTTAATTCATCATAACTCATCACTGTTTCTCCTTTTATTCTATAAATATTACAATTATATCAAAAAAAATAAACTTTATCAATCAATATTGATATGACCAAATTTTGTAATTTAGCAAAAAAAGAGAGTGGGACAAAAGTCTAACCTTAAATATAAAAAGCGAACAAAATCAGTTATCTGACACTCAGAATTCTGTCTTGTTCGCTTTTTTGTCTAATCTATCAATTTTAAAAATTTATAATAAAGAATTCCTAAAATCAAAATCTTTTTGTCCCAGCCTCTTTTGTTTTTTTAATGTCTAAAATGTCTCACTCCTGTGAAGACCATAGTCAAGCCATATTTATCCGCAGCTTCGATGGACTCTTGGTCACGGACGGACCCACCCGGCTGGATGATGGCCTTAATACCTGCTTTAGCGATTTCTTCCACGTTATCCGCAAATGGGAAGAAGGCATCTGAAGCAAGGACAGCGCCGTCAAGACGGTCTTTGGCTTGGTCAATCGCAATACGGACGGAAGCTACACGATTGGTTTGACCTGGACCAACACCAAGTGTCATGTGGTCGTTGGTTACGATGATACCGTTTGATTTTACATACTTGATAGCCTTCCAAGCGAACTCAAGAGCAGTCGCCTCTGTCTCGGTTGGCTGGCGTTTGGTCACCACTTGCCAGTCAGCTGGGCTTTCCTTGACCACGTCTTGATTTTGCACAAGAAGTCCACCGACAACACCTGTGTATTCTGCTTCCACTTCACTAGCATCTTGTGCGTCAAATGGCAAGGCAAGAATGCGCAAGTTTTTCTTTTTGTTTGTCAAAATGGCTAGCGCTTCATCCGTATAGCTTGGTGCGATGATGATCTCGAGGAAAACGCCGTGCATCTTCTCAGCAGTCGCAGCATCCACCTCACGGTTGAGGACGACAATTCCACCAAAGATAGACACTGGGTCAGACTCATAAGCATAGTCCCAAGCAGTCTCGATGTCGTCAGCTTGACCAATTCCACATGGGTTCATGTGTTTGAGAGCCACAACGGTTGGACGGTCTTTAAAATCACGGATAATACGGATAGCTGCATCCGCATCACGGATATTGTTGAAGGACAATTCCTTACCGTTAAGCTGTTTCGCTGAAGCAATCGAGTAGTCAGTCGGCAAGGCTTTTTGGTAGAAGTCCGCATCCTGTTGAGGATTTTCCCCATAGCGCATAGCTTGTTTGAGGTCATAGGTTAAAGTGAGTTTTTCAGGTTTGCTTTCGCCGACCTGAGCTGTAAAATACTCTGCAATCAAGGCATCGTAAGCCGCTGTGTGACGGAATACTTTTGCTGCCAACCGTTGGCGAGTTTCGTAAGTAGTTTCGCCCTTGGCTGACAATTCATCCAAAACCACAGCATAGTCAGCAGGGTCTACCACAACTGTCACGCTGGCGTGGTTCTTCGCTGCTGAACGAAGCATTGATGGCCCACCGATATCGATATTTTCAACGGCATCCGCATAAGTCACATCTGGTTTGAGAATGGTTTCCTTGAAAGGATAGAGGTTGACCACTACAAGGTCAATGAGCTCGATCTGATTGTCCTTAGCCGCTTCCAAATGGCGATCCAAGTCACGACGAGCCAAAAGTCCACCGTGAATATTTGGATGGAGGGTCTTAACACGGCCATCCATCATCTCTGGGAAGCCCGTCACATCATCGATGGCAATGGTCTCAACCCCTGCATTGTCAAGGGCAACCTTGGTTCCACCTGTCGAGATGATATCCCAACCCAGTTTTTTGAGTTCTTGGGCAAATTCAACAATGCCCGCTTTGTCTGAGACGCTGATTAAGGCCTTTTTCGTCATTCTATTCCTCTTTCTTTAGATCCAAGCGCATAGCGACTTCGTTATTTTCTTCTATAAATCCTGTTTCCTGAAAACCCAGACCAGTCAACAGGTGCTTCATTTTTTCATTTCCAACCACATAATCTGCGGTAATATGACTGCAAGCTCTATCCATCTGGGCCTCTTTGATTAGAACTTCCAAGGCTTTTCGACCATAACCTCTTCCTTGGTACTGCTGACCAATCATTATCCGCCAGATAAAGTATTCCGCTTCATCCTTGTCTATTTCTAGCAGGAGAAAGCCAACCACTTGCTTATCCCAATAGATTGCCATCGGAAACACATCTTCGTTTTTCCGGTAGAGCCATGCATCAGCTAAAGAACGTACATTTGGAGCCACGAAATGTGCTTGTTCATCAGCTTCAGATATTTTCAAATCCAGCACTGCCTGAAAACTGCTCTCATCTACCAATTTCAGTTCAATCATTTTTTCTCCTAGCAAGGTTGCGCAATCAAAACTTGATTTACTTCTTACCTTCTCTCCACTCCCAAGCTATCCAGCACCTCTGGATACAACTTGTACTCAGCCTCGTGAATACGAGCTTCAAAGCTTTCGATAGTATCATCTGCTAGATGTGGCACACGGACTTGCTTGATGACCTTGCCTGTGTCCACACCAGAATCCACCCAGTGAATGGTCACGCCAGACTGGTCAACGCCTGCATTCCAAGCATCCTCAATACCATGAGCTCCTGGGAATTCCGGGAGATAAGCTGGGTGAATATTGATGATACGGCCTTCATAAGCTGCTAGCAAGGTTGGACCGACGATTTTCATGTAGCCTGCGAGGCAGACCAAGTCAATCTGGTGTTCTTCCAAGAGTTCAACAAGAGCAGCTTCGTAGTCCGCCTTGTTCTCAAACTCCTTGAGTTCAAAAGCATAGGACAGGACGCCGAGCTTTTCTGCACGCTCGAGCACATAGGCATCACGATGGTCTGAAAAGACAAACTCCACCGGAAATTGTTCCGCAATCACCTGAAAATTTGAGCCATTACCAGAGGCAAAAACCGCTATTTTTTTCATTTGATGATGACACTTTCGTTTTCTTTCTTAACGATGCGACCAATTTCATAGACTGGTTCATCCAGTAATTCCTTGACACGATCTACATTTTCAGGGCTAACTGCCAGCATGAGTCCCACACCCATATTGAAGATTTCAAACATTTCTTCATGCTTGATCTGACCGTATTTTTCAAGGGCTTTGAAAATCGGAAGCACTGGAACCTTGTCTTCTTCAATTTCCGCAGCTAGGTCAGCCGCAAACATACGAGGAACATTCTCGATAAATCCGCCACCTGTGATGTGGGCAATGCCGTTGACTAACTCTTCCTTGATGAGTGGCAAGACAGCCTTGACATAGATACGAGTCGGCTCAAGAAGGACTTCCTTGAGTTTCTTGCCTTCCAATTCCGGCAAGACTTCCTCACCTGTGTAGTCGGCAAAAACACGGCGCACGAGTGAGTAACCATTCGAGTGAATCCCACTTGACGCAAGTCCGAGAAGAACATCACCTTCTGCCACTTTTGAACCGTCAATGATTTGAGATTTTTCAGCCACACCGACTGCAAAACCAGCCAGATCGTAGTCATCTTCGCCATACATACCAGGCATTTCAGCCGTTTCCCCACCGATGAGGGCTGCGCCTGCCTGCACACAGCCTTCTGCCACACCAGCAACGACTTGTTCTAGTTTAGCTGGTTCATTTTTACCAGTTGCGACATAGTCGAGGAAATAGAGGGGCTCCGCACCTGCAGCGATAATATCGTTGACACACATGGCCACACAGTCTTGCCCAATCGTATCATGCTTATCATACTTGATGGCCAACATGAGCTTGGTCCCGACACCATCTGTCCCCGAAATCAAGACTGGCTCTTTGACACCTGTTTTTGAAAGGTCAAACATGCCACCAAAGCCACCAAGAGCTCCCATGACACCTGCACGCTCCGTACGAGCCACGTGCTTTTTGATCCGCTCAACAACTTCATAACCCGCTTCAACATCCACACCCGACTGGGCGTACGCATTTTTATTTGTCATTTTTTAATCCTTTTCTTTTTTGAGAAAGACTGCGACGTATTTTTAGATAAACAATTATTTTATCTAAAAATACTAGTCAGGTCTCTAGCTTTGGTCCCATAGGAGAAAGCGTCTACTGACAAATGCTTTAGCTTTTAGTCAGTAGTGAGACGTGGTGCATAAGCATTTTTATTTGTCATCTTCTCTTCCTTTCCTTTCATGGAGAGTCTTTATCCGTCTATTTGTAAAAACTGGTCTTTTCATCCAAACTTCTACGATAGTCTTCTTCATAGTCGTAGAGAGGAGTTGGGTAGTCGCCGTCAAAGTAAGCTACACAGAGACCACCATTTGGCGCATCTGTTTCGATGCCGATAGAATCAATCAAACCATCAATAGAAAGATAGGTCAGACTATCCGCACCAATGATTTGGCGAGTTTCTTCGACCGTATGATTGGCCGCAATCAGCTCCTGACGCGTCTGGATATCAATCCCGTAAAAACATGGATAAGCTAGCGCTGGACTACCAATAGCAACATGAACCTCAGACGCACCTGCTTCTTTCAAAAGCTGAACAATACGGCGAGAGGTTGTCCCACGAACAATGGAATCATCAATCATCACCACACGTTTGCCTTTGACAACACCCGAAACAGCAGACAGTTTCATCCGCACCCCTTGCTCACGCAATTCTTGAGTCGGTTGGATAAAGGTGCGTTGGGTGTATTGGTTTTTGATGAGACCCATTTCATTTGGCAGACCTGATTCTTCTGCAAAGCCCATAGCTGCGCTGAGTGAGGAATTTGGCACGCCGACCACAATATCCGCTTCGTGCTTGAACTCACGCGCTAATTGAGCCCCCATACGTTTGCGAGCTGTATGGACATTAACACCATGGATATTAGAGTCAGGACGGGCAAAATAGATATACTCCATAGAGCAAATCGCCAACTGGGTATCATTCGTATAGCTATCATACTGAATCCCATTGTCATCCACAATCACAATTTCCCCTGGTTTCACATCACGAATCCACTCGGCACCAATGACTTCAAAAGCACAGGTTTCTGACGAAACGACCACCGCTCCGTTTGCCATTTTCCCAATAGAAAGTGGACGAAAACCATTAGGATCAAGAGCCGCAATCAACTTGTCCTCAAACAGCAGGATATAAGCAAATCCACCTTTGACAAGGCTGAGCGCCTCTTTGATTTTGCCCATCAAGTTGGGATTGTGACTCCGACGAATGAGGTGGGCCAAGATTTCCGAGTCCGAAGTTGAACTGAAAATTGCTCCTCTTTGTTCCAATTCTTTCTTGAGCGATTCTGCATTGGTCAAGTTTCCATTGTGAGCAAGTCCAAACTGCATATCATGAAAGCGAAAGAGGAAAGGCTGGATGTTATCCACAGAAGCTTCGCCAGCAGTCGCGTAACGAACATGCCCAATCGCGCTCGTTCCAGTCAGTTTATCCAAATTAGCTGGGTTTCTGAACACTTCTGATAAAAGCCCCATGTCACGATGACGCTTTAGTTTCCCTTGATCATTGGAGAGGATTCCTGCCCCCTCCTGACCACGGTGCTGAAGACTGTGGAGCCCAAAATAGGTTAATTTAGCAGCATCTGGATGCCCCCAGATACCGAAAACACCACATTCTTCATTAAGAGATTTTACTTCGTATGTCATTTTTTATACCTTTTATTTCCCTGTGAAATAACGCACAGCCGACGCAAACAGGTGCTGGTCTTTATTTCCTGGGATGTTTTGGAAAAGACCGTCTTCATAACGTTCTGAGTGTCCCATTTTACCGATGATTTGGCCGTTCTTGCTGGTAATTCCTTCGATGGCATTTACAGAACCATTCGGATTGTACTTAGAATCCATACTTGGTTTGCCGTCAAAGTCAACGTATTGGCTAAAGATTTGACCATTGGCACGGAGCTCTGCAAATTCCTCAGCCGTCACGACAAACTTCCCTTCACCGTGCGAAACAGGAATAGCGTGGATATCGCCCACTTGCACACCAGCCAACCATGGCGAGTTGATATTGGCAATCCGAGTTTCCACCATCTTAGCCACGTGTTGGTTGGCATCATTGTAGAAAAGGGTTGGGCTAGTGCTACTTGCATCTTCAAAGTTACCATATGGAAGAAGACCTGATTTGACCAAGGCTTGGAATCCATTACAGATACCGATAACCAAGCCACCACGAGCGATAAAGCCATCAATGGCTGCACGCACTTTTTCATTGAGCAAGATATTGACAATAAACTTAGCTGATCCATCCGGCTCATCCGCAGCTGAGAATCCACCTGCAAAGAAGAGAATGTTTGCCTTGCCGATATTGTCAACCATGGTTTCAACTGACTTGACAATGGCTTCTTCATTCAAAGTCACAAATGGCACCAAGTTAACCTCTGCACCTTCTTTTTCGAAGGCTTTAGCTGAGTCATATTCAGAGTTGGTACCTGGGAAGACTGGGATGTAAACAACAGGTTTTTCAATAGTTTTCTTGGCTTTGATGACTGCATCAGAAGCGACAGCTGGAACTTCTGCAAGTTCTCTAGCTTGTGCAAATTCAGTAGGGTAAACTTCTTCCAGTTTACCTTGAAATGCACTGTCAAGTTTCTGTCCATCTAGCTTCACACCGTTGACAAGGAGTGTAAAGTCTGCTTTTGTTTGACCGATTTTCTCTACTCGAGTGATTTCTTCAGGAGATGTGAAGACAAATCCGCCTAATTGAGCTGTCAAAGCTGTCTCAAGTTCAGGCAAGGTCACCTCTGCACCAATATGATTTCCAAAAGTAGCAAGAACCAAGCTTTCAAGAACACCACCGTATTTGACAGCTGATGCAGATGTCACTTTGTGAGCCTTTTGAAGGGCTTCGAACTTGGCAAAGTTAGATTTGATCAAGTCAAAGTCAATATCAGCAGAAAGGGCTTGACCTGGAATGTAGTAGATGTTTTCACCAGCAGTCTTGAACTCAGGAGAAAGCACCTTACGGCTATCTGCCGTTGTCACCCCAAAGGCAACCAAGGTTGGTGGTACGGTTAATTCTTCAAAGGTACCAGACATAGAGTCCTTACCACCGATAGATGGCAAGCCAAGTTGGATTTGTGCTTCGATAGAGCCTAGAAGAGCCGCTACCGGCTGACCGAAACGTTCTGCTTGTTTATCCATGCGTTCAAAATACTCTTGGTAAGAGAAGCGAGCCTTGGACCAGTTTGCACCAGCAGCCACCAAACGAGCAGTCGCTTCGATAACCGCATAAGCAGCACCATGGTATGGAGACCATTCTGCCACATATGGGTTGAACCCTTGAGCCATGACAGAAGCAGTATGAGTTACTCCATGTTGAACTGGCAATTTCTGCACAGATGCCTCAGTTGGTGTGAGTTGGTAGCGACCACCAAGTGGGTGATTGACAGTTGAACGACCGACCGAACAGTCAAAGATGGTCTGCAAGCCTTTTTGACTTGCATGGTTCAAATCAGATAGAACCGCAAGGGTATCAGCTTCAAGTGTGTCAGCAGATGTTTGACGTTCTTCTGGAAGCTTAACATCCTTGTCTACCACCTTGGCATCAACGACTACGCGCACACCGTTTGTATCAAGGAAACGACGTTCCAAGTCAACAATGATTTCACCATTCCAGTGCATGACAAGATTTGGTTTTTCAGTCACTGTTGCCACAACAACAGCGTCAATATTTTCTTTATTACATTCTGCAACGAAGGCATCTACGTCTTCAGGACGCACCACAACTGCCATCCGTTCTTGTGATTCAGAAATGGCAATTTCTGTACCATTCAAGCCTTGGTATTTAAGAGGCACTTTATTAAGGTCAATTTCAAGACCATCTGCCAATTCACCGATGGCTACACAGACACCACCTGCTCCAAAGTCATTGGACTTCTTGATGAGACGAGTGACAGCGCCATTACGGAAAAGGCGTTGGATCTTGCGCTCTTCGATGGCATTCCCTTTTTGAACCTCAGCACCGGCAGTCTCTACAGACTCAACTGTTTGAACCTTAGAAGATCCCGTTGCACCACCGACACCATCACGTCCAGTCTTACCACCGAGCAAGATAATCACATCGCCGGCTTCCGGTTTTTCACGGACTACATTTTCCTTAGGAGCAGCACCAACAACGGCACCTAGCTCCATGCGTTTAGCTACAAAGCCTGGGTGGAAGTACTCACGAACGTAGGTCGTTGCAAGACCAATCTGGTTACCATACGAAGAATAACCGTGAGCCGCTGTCTTCGAAATGACTTGTTGTGGCAATTTACCAGCACGAGTTTCTGAAATCGGCGCTGTAATATCACCAGCACCTGAGATACGCATGGCTTGGTAAACGTAGGAACGACCTGACAATGGGTCACGAATAGCTCCACCGATACAAGTAGCCGCTCCACCAAATGGTTCGATTTCTGTTGGGTGGTTGTGGGTTTCGTTCTTAAACATGAGGAGCCATGGTTCTTTCACTCCATTCACATCCACTTCGATTTCGACCGAGCAGGCATTGATTTCGTCAGACACTTCCATATCGTCCAAACGACCATTAGCACGCTCATAACGACCGAAAATAGTTGCCATATCCATCAAGGTTTGTGGCTTTTCAGACCGACCTAGTTCCTCACGCATGGCAATATACTTGTCATAAGTCGCCTGCAATTGCTTTTGGAATTTAGAAGCTGAGAAATCAATGTGTTTCAACTCGGTCTCAAAAGTCGTGTGACGACAGTGGTCAGACCAGTAAGTGTCCAAAACCTTGAGCTCTGTTTCCGTCGGTACGCGCCCGATTGATTTGAAGTAGTCTTGGATAAAGAGCAAATCATCCACTTCCATTGCCATCCCTTGCTCGGCCTTGTAGCGAGCAAAGTCTTCTGCCGTATAACTTTCAAAGAAAGTCAATTTAGGAATGGTCTTGTCCGACTCTGAAAATTCCTGCTTGGCAATCCCTGTCGTGATCTCCTTGAAACGAGAATCAACTGGGTTGAGCAAGTAGTTCTTGACCGCTTCCAACTCAGTCGTATCAATATCTTTATTAACCAAGTAAAGTTGGGCTGTGTTGACTGTCACATCATTCGAACTCCCCAGTAAAAGCAAGGCTTCCTGTGAAGAAGCTGCACGTTGATCAAACTGTCCTGGCAGGCTTTCAATGGCAAAGAAAGCATAGTTGGTAAGATCCGCTTGCACGGCTGATTCATCCAAGACATGGTCTGTTACCTGCTCAGAGAAGATGTGTTTTTCCGCAGGTGCAAACAAGTCCTCTGCCAAGTCAAAGACATCATAAACTTGCACGATACGAATACTTTTCAAGCTTGACAATCCCAAGTTGTGCTGGAGCTCCCTTACCAAACTCTCTGACTTGACCTGAAAATCAGCTTTTTTCTCAACAAAAATACGTTTATCCATCAATTCTTATTCCTTTATTTCAGCTCTTGCAATGTTCCCAAACAGCCTTTAGGTTGTTATTTCAATTCCTGCAACTTTTCCCAGACAATCTCGTAAACATCCGTTAATTCACCCAAGCCACGGCGGAAAACATCCTTGTCCATGTGGTTACCATCTGCATCCCACAAACGGCAGTTATCTGGTGAAAACTCGTCTGCCAAGATAATCTTGCCATCCTTATCAAAACCGAACTCTAGCTTAAAGTCAATCAATTTAAGACCAATCTCAGCAAACCAAGCTTTCAAAAGCTCATTGATACGACGGGTTTCTTCCTTCAAGTAAGCAATCTGCTGGTCATCCGCAATTTTTAGGAATTTCACATGCTCATCATTGATAAAGGGATCATCCAAATCATCATTTTTATAGTAAAATTCGACAATTGGAGTCTCAAATGCGATACCTTCATCAACGCCAAAACGTTTTGAAAAGGAACCAGCCGTGTAGTTGCGGAGCACAACTTCCAAAGGAATAATCTCCACCTTTTTATTGAGTTGTTCCGTGTCCGAAAGTTTCTCCACAAAGTGAGTCGCTACACCAGCCGCATTTAATTTCTCAAAAATAAAAGATGAAATCTGATTATTTAACACTCCCTTGCCCGCAATCTGCTCCTTCTTGACACCGTTAAAAGCAGTCGCCTGGTCCTTGTAAGTTGAAATAATGAGATTTTCATCCTCAGTTGTATAGATATCCTTGGCTTTTCCCGAATAGATCAGTTGTTTTGACATTTTAAAGTTCGCCTTTCGTTTTACTTGAGCACATTCTACCACAAAAGTATGAAAAATTCAAGGTTTTTACGAATAAATAACGTTTTCTCGTTTTAAGCGTAAAGAAAAACTGCAAGATGAACTCTTCTTACAGTTTTAAAATCATTTATCCTCTGAAAAACACGAATATTACCCTTTATTCAAAAATTGATCCCAAAAATAACGGAGATAGCTTTTCTTCCCTGTGATCATCTGTAGACGACCTTCTAAACCATAGCGAAGTGTTGCAGCCTGCTCAGAAGTCAGATGGGTCTCCGCCTCAATTTTAAAGAAATTTCCTTGTTCAGTCTTTGTAGCTGTCGCATCGATACTTGTAATCGTGGAATCCAGGAAAATTTGATTCTTGGCATCATTAGTCGTAGTATAACGAACAGAGTCCCCAATCTTGACTCTAGCAACATCTTTTGAACTGAGATAAGCCGTGAGTTTAGTTTTGCCTTCTTTTTCCAAGGATGGATAGAGTTGGGCTAGCAGGGTTCCTTCTGCGACCATGGTAGAATCACTGGTTTCAGGATTAAGGTGAAGCACCCCATCCTCACTTGCTGTAATCTTCCCTTTATCTAGGAGACCTCCCTGTACCTTCTTACCCGATTCCGCCTCCAAAATTTTCTGATCTAGAAGAGTTAACTCCTGGCCAACTTTGACTAAGTGCTGAGACTTGAGCGATTCCAGTTGACTATCCAGTCCCGTTGCGTGGGCCTGTTGAGCTCCAGAACCCGCATACTGTACACGATACGTAGCTAGACTAGACTCTAGCTGGGCAATTTGTGCATCCACCTGTGCAATAACTTGCGATTTAGCTTGCGGATCTTCTCCAGCTTGGTTTTTATAGGTCTGATAAAAAGAGTAGGCTGGATTCTGACTATCCAGTTGATCTCCCTTTTCAATCGCTGACTTTGCTGTTTTATAGTCTCGAATTTTATCCTCTGTTTGACTGATAAGATTGCCAATCTCGGCCTGGCTCTGACTTGCTGCCGCATTTTGAGAGGAGATGCTGGCATTTTGCTGAGAAACATTACTCCTAAGACTACTAGCTTGGCTGAGATAGTCTCGAAACATCTCCTGATAACCAAACTTATCCGCCTCTGGAAATTGATCACTCCCCTCTTTCAAACTGGATTGCAAATACCCCAACTGCTTTTTTTGATCCTTTAACATCTCCAATTGACTGGCATATGCCTCAACCTGGACAGCTTCCGCACCTTGCTGGTACTGAACGAGGAGTTCCCCCTGCTTGACTAGTTTGTTTTCTTCCAGATAATTTGCCACAATGCGTTGATTGCTAGTCGACTGGATATTGGCAATGATCCGACTAGGTTCGACAGTCGCTCTGGTAGACAAACTAATCTCTTTCTCTGCAAAAACTGCAAATCCCAGTAAAAACATGAGCAGAAGTGACATAGGTAAAATCACCCGACTGGAAAAATTATGGTAACGACGATTATAAAACTCCGCACTTTCTAAAAATTCTGATTTCATCTTCTCCTCTTTCTAGCTATTCACCAAATGGGCATAAAAGCCATCCTGTGCAAGCAAGTCTGCATGGGTACCCTCTTCGACAATCTTGCCCTGATCCAAGACAACAACCTTCTCTGTCCGCTCTGCAATGGTCAAGCGGTGAGCAATGAAAATCAAGGTCTTGTCTAAAGCCATGAGATTATCGACAATTCGCTTCTCTGTCAAAATATCCAAACTGCTGGTCGCCTCATCCAAAATCAAGACAGGCGCATCTGTCAAGAGAGCACGCGCCAGAGCGATTCTCTGACGTTGACCACCTGAAATCCCTGCCCCATCCGAAGTCAATTCTGTCTGGTAATTCAGGGGCATGCGCTCAATATCCTCCCGAATCTCTGCCAACTCCACCGCCCGTAAGATATCCTCCTGAGTCGTCCCCTCCTTGGCTCCCAAAAGAAGATTGTCCAAAATCGTTCCGTTAAAGACATAGGGCTGTTGAGGCAAATAGTTGATATACTGGCGCAAGGCCTTTTTATCAATCTGATTGAGATTGACACCACCCAGACTAATCTCTCCCTGACTTGGATCGTAAAAATTAACCATCATCTTGGCTAAGGTGGTCTTACCTGACCCCGAAATCCCCACAAAAGCCACCTTAGAGCCTTGGGGAATGGTCAAATTGATATCCGACAAGACGTCACGACCATAGCCATACTTGTAGTGAACCTGTTTAAAGGTCATATCCCCTTTCATCATGCTCAAATCTTCTACCGTTTTCTTCTCCTCAAACTCCGAAGCTACTAGATAAACCTCATTTAAGCGATTATTGGCAACCTGCGCTGTCTGAAGTTTGGTTTGTAGGTTAATGATATTTTCCAAAGGATTGGTAAAGTAAACGAGCAAAGTATTATAGGTAATCAGCTGGCCCAAACTCATTTTCCCATCCATGACAAGAATAGCTCCCAGCCAGAGAACGGCAATATTGAGCAGGAGCTGGGCAACTTTTTTCAGAGCCTTTTGCTGGCTTTCTGCCCGACTATAGGTAAAGGATTTTTTCAGATAAGCCACAAATTCCTTGTCAATCTTTTGATAGCGCGAACTTTCACTGGTCAAAGATTTAATGGTCTCAATGCCGTTGATATCCTCGATGATAGAAGAAGACAGAACCGCATTAGCTTCCATGGTATCCCGATTCATCTTTTCAAAAGGCTTCATAAAGGCAAAGATAATCACTGTATAGATAGGAAGCGCAAGTAGACTAATGAAAAAGAGCGTCATATTTTGTGAAAACAGGACAAGCGAGATAATCAAAATCGTCGACACATCTAGGAAAATCGACAGAATGGTCGACGCCAACGCATCGATGATACTATTGGCATCTGTAAAACGAGACACGATTTCCCCTGTCCTGCGTGTCGCAAAAAAGGACATCGGCAGGTGAAAAACATGCTTGATGTAGGACAAAATCACATCGATGGACAACCGTTGACCCAGAACAAGTAAGAGGTATTCCTGCGCATAGGACAAAATCTGCTGGAGAATATAGACGATGACTAGTCCCATTGAGATAATACCCAGCGTCGAGCGCATCTGGTCTGGCACGTAACTATCAATGATGGACTGAAGATAGTAGGAGCCCACGATATTGATCAAGGTTACCAAGAGTGTTGCCAAAACGATATTAGCAATCAAGCCACGCTGTTTGAGTAAGATTGGCAAGAAGGATAGGAGCCCCTGTTTTTTCTCCTTATGGGGTTTATAGTCTGGAGACGGAGCCATAAAGAGACTGACTCCTGTCCATTCTTGCGCAAATCGCTCACGGGAAATCTTAGTCAGCTTGATACCAGGATCTGGATCAGCGATATGAATGTGCTTTTTATCCTGACCTATCACCACATAGTAGTGGAGCAATTTCCCTTCCTTGAGCACATGAGCCACAAAAGGAAAGGTCAAATCTGGCAGATCAAAGAGCATCATATCCGCCTTGATAGCTCGCGTTTCAAAACCAATCTCCTCTGCCACCTTTACAAGTCCCAAAGCCGTTGTTCCATCCATGGTCGTCTTAGCTAATTCTCGTAGATGAGCTAAGGAGTAATAACTACCATAGTAGCCAAATACCATGGCCAAGGAAGCCACGCCACAATCCATCTGATCCACTTGGGGACGATAGTACCTTTTCCCAAATTTCATATCCATCTCCTTTTTTCTAATAATCTCTTAAAAACTTTGTAAGATTATTTTAACCAAATAAGGATAAAAACAGGAAAATATTCCCAAATAAACCATTTTTGCATCTAAAACGCACTTTCAAAAGCATAAACCATCATTTAAATGTAAAAAGCAGAACAAAAGTTCTGCCTGCTTAAAGTAACCGTTAAAAAATGAATGCCCAGAAATAAACTATTCTGAAATGATATTTCTATAAAGTGAGCTAAATGTCATCAAGAATGATGAAATCTTAGGTAGATCAAAATATTCAAACTACGTAGGTAGATTTATTTTGTTTATATTAGCCACAATTCTAATCATTAGATAAGCTATAGAGCTAAACAATACAATAAACTCTGGCCAAGCTTTTCCTAGTAATTGAACAACTTTCATCTCAAACTCCGATCTGATGGTTCATCAATTTCCAATCGTACTTTCTTTTGTTTTGTACTTGTATCCTACATAAAACAGGCCAAGCAGAATTGGATAGGTTTCTGGATAAAACAAGGTGGAAAAACTCCGCCATTTACATGCACAAAATCCTTTCCATTCAGATTCATCATTTATAGTTTTGATTATTTTTCTTCGAATCCTTACAAAAAATACCAAAATAGCCTGCAGCAATCAAACCTATTAAACTCCATTGCCAATCAAAAGATACTAGCGAACCCGTACGAATTAGATGAAGCGTAAGATTAAGACCTATTCCTAACAAAGGAAGTATAGTGGCTAGCTTAGGTAACAATGTATTGAGATTTAGGTTACAATTCATAGTTAATTTCCTTCTATATTTAGATTAACGTCTACTTCCTAGATAACGCCCATACATATAAGCAGCTACTCCTAATACACCCCAAGCTATTGCTGTGGAAGTAGTGACAATGAAGCCTCCTTCAGTAAGAGCCAAATCTTCTTCTGTCATAATATCAAATTTTTTATCCATTTCTTTCATTTTTCTCTCTCCTTTTTAAATAATACTGGCTAATCCAATAGCTACTCCAACCAAAATCCCTACTATTCCTAAATTAGTTCTTATTTCATTGATAATAACTAAAAGATGACTATTCAATAGCAGTTGCCATACACTAAAAATAGTTCTCTTTAAACCTTGTCTTTAGCTAAATCCAAGTAACTCATCATCAAAATAAGGATCGGAACAACTAATTCTGTTTGGAAATATTTTTCAACATTAAAGGTGATTACATTTAAATCTCCCAATATGCAAAGCACTCCAAAAATAATTAGAACTGCTCCCATTACATTTTTTAGATTTTTCATACAAGTCTACTTTTATCCAAATTTACGTTTTAAATCTTGACCAATTAATCGACCACCAAGGAAAATTGCTACTCCTCCAGCAATCATGGCTATGGTAATTAAGCCACCTTCTGTATTCATCAATTCTTCTTCTGTCAATTCTGTCCATTTATTTAAATTCATTTTTTCTCTCCTTATTATTACATAAAATAGCCCCAAGCAATACCACCAATTAGTAAGACACCTCCTACAACTACAGCGGTAACCGACCCCCCATTCACATCCGTCAACTCTTCTTCCGTAAGAGCTACAAAGTTCTGTTCCATGTTGTCAAAATTTGTCATTTGTTTTCTCCTTATTTTTTCTATATATTTAATCTTTAACCTCTAAGCCACTTAAATAGCCAGATTGGGTAAATTACTGAAATCATTTTCTTCTCTCCTTCCTTTTCTTCTCACTTATCTATTCGAGAAGTAATTTAAAATGAACAGGTAAATTTCATTTATTTTAAATACCATTTGATCAACCATGGCAATAAGATTGGTAAATACATCGCGTAATCTCCTTCCCTTTTTCCTTACCTATTTATTCGAAAAACAATTCGAAAACGAACAATTCATTCATTTTTATTTTAAAAACCACTTGATTAACCATGGATACAAGATTGGCATGTACATAAACATTCCTCCTTTTTCTTTCTCATCTCTTTATTCGTAATTTTTACTAAAAGTTTCTCTTTTTTCTGCAAACAAAAAAACAACATGACTTGCATGTTGATTTTGGTTATATCTTACCTTTAATAATCGCTACCACATCTGCCACACTTTGAAGTTGGTCAATTTCCTCATCACTGATTTCGATACCAAATTCATCTTCTAACGTCAAGACGAACTCCATCAAGTCCACTGAGTCTGCATCAAGGTCGTCTTTCAAACTCAAAGCTTCTGTCACGACAAAGTCTTCTCCCTGTCGCTCTTGGATAATGGTTACAATACGGTCAAAAATTTCTTTTTCTGTCATCTTTTTATTCTCCTGAAAATTCACGCGCAGTTTGAGCAACTACGTCTGTTTCTAGCATGGTACGAATCTGGCGAATCGTACTGTACACAGCCTTGGCATCACTTGAACCATGGGTCTTAACAACAGGCGCTTTAACACCAAACAAGACCGCTCCTCCAACATCTGAATAGTTGAGTTGTTTTTTCAAACCTCTGAGACTATCTTTAAGGAGAAGAGCACCTAGTTTTGCTCGAAGACCGCCACCTGTAATAGCTGTCTTGAGCAAGCCCATGATTCCCATAGCTGTCCCTTCGATAGATTTGAGCACTGCGTTTCCCGTGAAACCATCTGTCACGACAACATCCGCAACCCCATTCATTAGATCACGCGCTTCCACGTTTCCGATAAAGTTCAAACTTTCATCAGCTACTAGCAATTCGTATGTTTCCTTACGAAGCGGGTCTCCCTTGCTGCTTTCTGTTCCGTTGTTAAGCAAACCAATACGTGGTTTTGCAATCCCACGAACATTCTCGGCATAGAAGGAGCCGAGAATAGCGTATTGGTGGAGGTGCTGGGCAGTGTTTTCCGCATTGGCACCGAGGTCAAGCATATCAAAGCCTTTTCCATCGATAGTCGGCAAGGTAGACATGAGTCCTGGACGATCGATATTTTTGATACGACCCACAATAAAGAATCCTGCAGCCAACAAGGCACCTGTGTTCCCAGCTGAGAGGACGGCGTCTGCTTCTCCCTCTTTAACAGCCTTAGCTGCCAATACCATGCTGGCATTTTTCTTCTTACGGATAGCTTTTGTCGGCTCATCGTCTGAGTTGATTTTCTCATCCGTATGGATAATGCTGACGCGCTCTGTAGCCGTTAGATATTGCTTGATCTTACTTTCATCTCCGTAGAGCTGAATCTCAATATCTGAAAAGTCAGCAAGGGCTTGATTGACACCCTCAACGATGGCTTGAGGTGCGTAATCGCCCCCCATAGCATCTACTGCGATTTTTTTCATTTGTCTTCCTCTTTTAGTAATTGTCCCCAGTCTGCTAGGGAATCGATAAATTTCTTTGATTTTAGGTGAATCCCAACGTACTCTTCGTAGAGTTGATCCATAAACTTGCGTAGCTCTTGCTTGATTTCGGCCTTAAGCGAAATAGTCTCCAAGGTTTCAAAATCAATGGCTTGAAATTGATTGAGCAGATAAGGGATATTGGGATTTAGATGACAACGTCTCTCATCTTCATGATAATGCTCTGGGCAAAGGCAGGCTCCATATTTAAAAGAAAAGTCAAAGGCCTGACCGACCCGATGGCAAAAGACACACTCATTAAAATTAAGGCTAATCCCAAATCGAGTCAAGATTTGAATTTCAAAAATATTGGTTAAAACCTGATAATCTATACCTGCTTCCATCAACTCCAGAGTCTTCCTCAAGAAAGCAAACAAGGGAGCATCCTGCTGATTATCCTGCAAACTAGCATCTGCAAGAGCAGCCACATAGGTTGCATAGGCCATGACAAAGAGATCACTATTAATCTTGGGGAAGGTCATCACCTCATGGTAGTCCTCGATGTAGCTAAGCCCATCATCATTGATGCGCAAGAGAAATCGTGCCAACACCAAGGGCTGAATAACTGGAGCTAGTTTGGACTGGCCAGCGTGTTTAACGAAAAACATGCGCTTGCCCGCCTGCTCGGTAAAAATTTTGACTAGCTTGTCATCCTCACGAAAGTTACGATTGTAGAGTACGAGACCTTGACTCGTGATAGACTGAATCATGCTTCTCTCATGTACTCCTCAAGTAGTCTCATGGCTTCTCTGATCGTTTCCATGCTGGCTGCATAAGACAGACGCACATAGCCTTCTCCGTAACGTCCAAAGGCTGCACCAGGGATAAAGGCAACGGCCTTCTTCTGAGCAAAATCCTTCAGAAAAGCAAAGGAGTCTTGATTGTAACCTGCTGGAATCTTAGCAAAGATATAAAAAGCACCGTCTGGTTTGATAATCTCAAAACCAAGAGCAGTCATCTTTTCGATGATATAATCTCGACGCTGAATGTATTCCTTCTTCATAGGCTCTGCGTCGTTTTTACCAGCGGTCAAAGCCTCCACTGCAGCATGTTGAGCCATAGTATTTGCGGCAGTAACCAAATATTGGTGACTCTTGATTAACTGAGCTGTGAAAGTTGCAGGAGCAAAGATAAAGCCTAAACGCCAACCTGTCATAGCATGCGATTTAGACAAGCCATTAATAATAATAGCCTGGTCTCTCAGCATAGTTCCCAGAGACACATGAGCTTCCCCTGTATAGGTTAATTCTGAGTAGACCTCATCACAGATCACAAAAATCTCATACTTGCGTAAAACGTCTGCCAAGGCTTCCAACTGCTCCCGACTATAGGTAATTCCTGTCGGATTGGCTGGATAGTTGAGAATAACTGCTTTGAGCTTGTCCCCTTGCTCCAAAATGGCCTTTTCCAACATCTCAGGAGTCAAGACAAAACCATTTTCAGTTGTATCAATCTCGACAATCTCTGCCCCAACTAGATTGACAATCGGCTCATATCCTGGATAAGCAGGAGCTGGCAAGAGCACCTTGTCTCCCTCTTCCAAAATAGCTGTCAAAGTAGCAGATAAGGCCTCTGTCGCCCCAATTGTAACCAAGATTTCATTTTCAGGATGATAATCTAGCTGGTACTTTTCTTTTACAAAGTCGCTAGCAGCCTGGCGCAAGGTCAGTAAACCGCTCATCCCTGTATAGTAGGATTGGTTCTGGTCAATGGCTTGCTTGGCTGCCTCCTTGACATGATCTGGCGTTGTAAAATCAGGTTCCCCCAAGGTCAAACGCAAGACCCCAGGAATCTCTGAAATTGCCTGGTCAAACTGGCGAATCAAGGAAACTTGAATCTTGTCTAACTGTTTATTAAAGCGCTTGGTTAAGTCCATAGATATCCCCCTTGCTTACAGAACATAGTACTATTATACTACAAAAGCTGCTTGACCGCAAAATCCATCTGAAACCCGCATTTTTCACTTTCTGTTTTACTTTTCTTCTCAACAGGACTATAATAATAAGTGCTTATTTTCGGAGGTTTATATGTCATTTTTATCAAAAAATGGAGCAGGAATCTTGGCCTGCCTTCTCATTTCTATCGTATCTTGGTGCCTGGGAGGATTTTTCCCCGTCGTGGGTGCACCTGTCTTTGCAATTTTTGCTGGAATGCTCCTCCACCCCTGGCTCTCACCTTACAAACAACTAGACGCAGGTTTGACCTTTAGTTCCAAGAAATTACTCCAGTATGCCGTTATCTTACTCGGTTTTGGTCTCAATATCTCGCAAGTCTTCGCAGTTGGACAAACTTCACTCCCTGTCATCCTTTCCACCATTTCGATTTCCTTAATCGTTGCCTACCTCTTCCAACGTTTCTTTGCGCTAGACACAAAACTAGCTACCTTGATTGGAGTGGGTTCTTCTATCTGTGGTGGCTCTGCCATTGCTGCGACAGCGCCCGTCATCCATGCCAAGGAAAAAGAAGTTGCCCAAGCCATTTCCGTTATCTTTTTCTTCAATGTCTTGGCTGCGCTCATCTTTCCAACGCTAGGAACCTGGCTTCACCTATCCAATGAAGGTTTTGCCCTCTTTGCAGGAACTGCAGTCAACGATACTTCTTCTGTAACGGCCACAGCCAGCGCATGGGACAGTCTTTATCAGACCAATACCCTTGAGTCTGCAACTATTGTGAAACTCACGCGCACCTTAGCAATCATCCCCATCACGCTCTTTCTCTCCTACTGGCAAAGCCGCCAACAAAAAAACAGCCAAGATTTCCAACTTAAAAAAGTCTTCCCACTTTTTATCCTTTATTTCATCTTAGCCTCTCTCTTAACGACTCTTCTCACCTCTCTCGGCGTGTCTAGTAGCTTATTCACCCCTCTCAAACAACTCTCCAAATTCCTCATTATCATGGCTATGAGTGCCATCGGTCTCAAAACCAATCTAGTAGCTATGGTTAAATCCAGTGGCAAATCTATTGTCCTCGGAGCCCTTTGCTGGATTGCCATCATCCTCACCAGTCTTGGCATGCAAGCATTGATTGGTACTTTATAATATAAAAAGGTAGCCCATGGCTACCTTTTTATTGCTCAAGAATTAAGCGAGTATGTTCTCTCTTAATACATCGATTCATCACAATGTCATCGCATCCTCCAGCACGCAAGATTTCTTCCGCTTCTATATTTTCAAGTCCTAATTGCGCCCAAAAAATCTTGGCATCAGCCTTGAGAAAATCACGCGCCACATCTGGTAAAAACTCGCTACGTCGGTATACATTGACAATGTCCACAGGAAAAGGAATCTCAGCTAGACTCGCATAAGCCTTCTCTCCCAAAATTTCCCCACCTGCAGCCTTGGGATTAACTGGAATGATTTTATAGCCTCGAGCCTGCATTTCCTTGGTTACTCGATTGCTAGTTGTTTCCTCACGGTCAGACAAACCCACTACCGCTAACGTTTTACTGATCTCCAGATACTGACGGATCACACCATCACTTGGATTGATAAATTCTTGGCTCATAGAAATCCTCCTTTTTTCTCAGTATAGCATATTTTGAAAAGGCTTGCAGATTTTGACTATAAAAATCTCCTAGCAAGAAAAGAAGCCTGCTAGGAGTTCTGTCTACTTCAAGTGAAAGATTAAATCTTTTTCTCAATACAAAATAGGGGAGAAAGAGGACGTTTTTCGTGGATACGAATAATAGCATCGCCCAGAAGATGAGCAATCGAAATTTGTTCAATCTTATCAATCAAACGCTCTTCTGGTAGGTAGATAGTATCCAAAACAACCAATTTTTTAATAGCTGATTTTTGGATATTATCCATAGCAGGACCAGAAAGTACTGGGTGCGTACAGCTTGCGTAAACTTCAACAGCACCTGCTTCAGCAAGAGCATCCGCTGCATGACAAATGGTTCCAGCTGTATCGATCATATCGTCAATCAAGATACAAGTCTTACCTTCTACCTTACCAATGATGTTCATCACTTCACTGGTATTCATCTTGTCTACACTACGGCGTTTGTCAATAATCGCAATCGGGGTTTTCAAAAACTCTGCCAATTTACGAGCACGAGTCACTCCACCATGGTCTGGGCTGACAACCACGTAGTCAGAACCAACCATGCCACGACGTTCAAAATAGTCCGCAATCAATGGAGCACCCATCAAGTGATCTACAGGAATATCAAAGAATCCCTGAATCTGTGCAGCGTGCAAATCAATCGTCAACAAACGATCTACGCCAGCAACTTCTAGCATGTTTGCAACGAGTTTTGCAGTGATTGGCTCACGCGCGCGCGCTTTTCTATCCTGACGTGCATAGCCATAGTAGGGCATAACAACATTGACAGATTCTGCACTAGCCCGCTTCAAGGCATCTACCATGATCAAAATTTCGAGCAGATTGTCATTTACAGGTGAACTAGTTGATTGTAGGATAAAGACGTGTTTTCCACGGATTGATTCTTCAATGTTGACCTGAATCTCCCCATCTGAAAATTGGCGAACAGTCGATTTTCCCAACTCTATCCCAATTTCTTGCGCCACACGCTCTGCCAATTCTCTATTAGAAGAAAGGGCAAACAGCTTTAAATCAGAAAAAGACATGATTTCCTCCGGTATTTATGTATCACTTGTTTTTACACAACATTTTCCATCTACCATTGTAGCGCTTTTTCCTTTATTTTTCAATCAAAAATAAAACAAGAGCAAACATTTATACCCTTGTTTTATACTATTTTATATTAGCTATATTAAACCTGAAAATCCTACATTTTAACAATCGATTTTATGCTAGGATGAAATTTTTTCGAGACAAAGTTAGTATACTTCTCTCATACTTCCTGTATCCACATCATAGACAGCACCTGAAATAACCACATCATCAGGAATCAGTGGAGACTCTCTAAGCAATTGCATATCCTCTCTCACACTCTCTTCAACATCCTGGAATGGTAAAAAATCTTGATCAGATACATCAACTCCGAGCTCGTGTTTCAACTGTTCATGAAAACTTTCATTTTCAAAGGTTTGAGCTCCACAGTCTGTATGGTGAAGCACCACGATTTCTCTTGTCCCCATTTGTTGCTGGGAAATCACCAGTGAACGAATCATGTCCTCAGTTACTCGACCACCCGCATTCCGCAAGATATGAGCATCCCCAAGGGCCAAACCTAGAGCTTGCGCAACGTGCAGACGTGAGTCCATACAGGTCACGATCGCTACTCTGGTTTTGGGTTTAAGTGGCAGATTTAACTGCCCATGTAGGGC
Source organism: uncultured Streptococcus sp. (assembly GCA_902488495.1). Classification (GTDB taxonomy): domain Bacteria; phylum Bacillota; class Bacilli; order Lactobacillales; family Streptococcaceae; genus Streptococcus. The sequence continues at coordinate 31,993 of CABTWF010000013.1, forward strand.
AACATAAGCCTGATTGGCTTGCATAAACTGTTCAAAATACGACACGATTCCCTCCTCAAAAATTTGATAATCAAATATTTCTCCTATCTTATCATTTTTAAGAGGATTTGTCACGGATTATGCAAAGACCTTTTTCAAAACTTCCTGAATCGTTGTCACACCAATGACTTCAATTTCCTTGGGTGGAGTGATTCCTGTCAAGGAATTCTTGGGTACATAAATCTTGGTAAAGCCCAATTTTGCCGCTTCATTGATACGTTGTTCGATACGATTCACGCGCCGAATTTCTCCAGTCAAGCCCAGTTCACCCACAAAACATTCCTGAGGATTGGTAGGTTTGTCCTTGTAACTAGAGGCAATAGCCACTGCAACGGCTAAGTCAATGGCAGGCTCATCCAATTTTACACCACCAGCAGATTTGAGATAGGCATCCTGATTTTGCAAAAGAAGCCCTGCTCGTTTTTCCAAAACAGCCATAATCAAACTCGCACGATTGAAATCAAGTCCTGTCGTCGTGCGTTTAGCATTTCCAAACATGGTTGGTGTTACCAAAGCCTGAACCTCCGCCAAAATCGGACGGGTCCCTTCCATGGTCACAACGATTGACGAGCCAGTAGCCCCATCCAAACGCTCCTCTAGGAAAACTTGACTCGGATTGAGCACCTCAACCAATCCGCCCGACTGCATCTCAAAGATGCCAATCTCATTAGTGGAACCAAAACGGTTTTTGACTGCTCTCAAGATACGAAAGGTATGGTGACGTTCCCCTTCAAAGTAAAGCACCGTATCCACCATATGCTCCAACATACGCGGACCAGCCAAGGTCCCTTCCTTGGTCACATGCCCTACGATAAAGATAGCAATGTTATTAGTCTTCGCCAACTGCATGAGTTCAGCTGTCACCTCACGCACTTGAGAAACAGAACCCTGCACCCCTGAAATTTCAGGAGACATAATCGTCTGGATAGAGTCGATGATGAGAAAATCTGGTTGGATGCGCTCCACCTCAGCTCGAACGCTCTGCATATTGGTCTCTGCATAGAGATAAAACTCGCTATCGATATCTCCCAAACGCTCTGCTCGTAACTTAATCTGCTGGGCAGACTCCTCCCCACTGACATAGAGAACCGTACCCACTTGAGACAACTGGGTTGATACTTGTAAGAGAAGGGTTGATTTCCCAATCCCTGGATCCCCACCGATAAGGACGAGACTCCCCGGTACCACACCTCCACCAAGCACACGGTTAAATTCCTCCATCTCCGTCTTGGTTCGATTGACATTGATGGAAGTCACCTCAGCCAGTTTCATGGGCTTGGTTTTCTCACCTGTCAAAGACACACGCGCATTCTTAACCTCGGCAACCTCAATCTCTTCTACAAAAGAAGACCAAGACCCACAGTTAGGACAACGCCCTAGATATTTTGGGGAATTATACCCACAATTTTGACATACAAATGTCGCTTTTTTCTTTGCGATGATAAACCTCTTTCTATATCTCTATCTCACACTCAATCACTTGGCAAAAATCAATCTTCTCGTCAGGTACAAATTGGCGCATGAGCATTCCGTGAGTTACAATGATAATAGTTTTATAATTTTTATATTTTTTCAAAGCTCTTAAAAAACGATGACGCATCTCTAGATCAGTTTCATAGCGATAAGGAGAATCTTCAGATAAACCTCCTTGATGTTTTAGATAATATTCATGAGCTACCAATACACTAGTTAAATCAGAGTTAGTGCCATCTAAGTCTGGACGCCACTCATGAAAAAACGGCTCTACAAATAAATCCAATCCTGTTTCAACTGCTATATAATGTGCTGTTTCTAAAGCCCTCGTCACAGACGATGAAATAATAATCTCTGCCTTTCCAAAACATGCAGTTTTAGCAACTTCTTTTGCCAGACTGCGACCTTCTCCTGTCAATGGTGCTAAATCACGACCAAAACCACTGTAGAGTTGCGGATTTTCAAGTTTATCAAGCATACTATAGTCTGGCTCTCCATGACGTACAAAGATAATCTTCATCTTAGTGCCCAGTTGATCCAAATCCACCAGTCCGCACGCCGTCTGCTTCATCTCCATCCGCTATCAAGAAAGGTGCAAAGACAGCCTGGACCACACGTTCTCCAACTTCGAGGACGACTTCCTGTTCAGTAATGTTTTTCATCTGAGCAAAGATATGGCCTTCATTCCCAGGATTTCCATAATAATCCCCATCAATAACGCCAACAGAGTTGATCAAGACCAAGCCCTTCTTGCGAGGATTTGATGAACGGTCATAGAGATAGAGCACTTCTGTCGGCTGCAAGTAGGCCTTAACCCCTGTCGGAACCAAGACAATCTCTCCTGGAGCAATCACAGTGCGTTCCGCAACCTTTAAGTCGTAACCAGCTGCGTGAGCTGTCTCTCGTTTCGGCAATAAATTTTCGTCTGTAAAACTCGAAACCAATTCAAAACCACGAATTTTCATATTTTTCTCTTTTCTATAATCATTTATTCTAGGCTATTTTATCTTATTTATTCGAAAAAAGCACGAAAAAAGAGCACACAATTCACATCGCTTAGGGCTGCTGGATTCCTCCCCTGACCCGCTTCACGCAGAACTGTTGCTCCACTATTCATTATACCACATTCCCATCGGTTTTTAAAGAGAAATTATTTTTTCCGTCGATTTCGGAAAAAATCCTGCATAATCGCTGCACAGTCATCTTCCAAAATTCCCGTTTCTACCTCTACACGATGATTGAGACGCTCATCTGTCAAAATGTCGTACAAGCTCCCAGCTGCACCAAATTTCTGGTTTTTAGCCCCGTAAACTACGTTTGGAATACGGGCAAGCCCAATCGCACCACTACACATAACACAAGGCTCAATGGTCACAAAAAGCGTACAATCCAGCAGTCGCCAACTCTCTTCACTCACATTCGCATTCTCTATAGCCATGATTTCTGCATGCATGACCGCCCGTTGCAACTCCTCGCGCGCATTATGCCCCCTACCAATGATTTCTCCATCCTTGACAATCACACAACCAATTGGAATTTCATCGTGTTCTAAGGCAATCTCAGCCTCTCTCAAAGCCTCTCTCATAAAGGCTTCTTTTTCTTCAACTGTATAATTCATCGTTCTTCTCTTTTCCTACTTGTCGATTTTATTATTATATCATGATTCTCAACACAAAAAAAGCCACCGAATGCGGTGACTTAATAGGGAGATTATTATGAAAAAGAAAAGTTTAGGATATTTGTTACAACAAGTTAGGAGGTCTTCTTGTAACTGTCTACAGTATACCCAACCTGTCTTAAACTAATCTTAAAAATCTCCTATGACCAAACACTTTCTAAAATATTAGTTTGTTCACGACCGGGACCTACTGAGAAAGTTGAGATACGAACACCAACCAACTCGCTTACACGACGAACATAGTTACGTGCATTCTCAGGAAGGTCTTCTAAATTACGGACTCCAGTGATATCTTCTGACCAACCTGGCAATTCCTCGTAGATTGGCTTGCAACGTTTCAACTGCTCAAGACTAGCAGGATAGTAATCAATACGTTGACCATCAAGATCATAGGCGACACAGATTTTCACAGTATCCAAACCACTCAAAACATCTATAGAGTTCAATGAAAGATTGGTAATCCCAGATACACGGCGGCTGTGGCGCATCACAACTGAGTCAAACCAACCCACACGACGTGGACGACCAGTTGTTGTACCATATTCATGACCTACTTCGCGAATGCGATCTCCCACTTCATCAAATAATTCAGTTGGGAAAGGTCCGTCTCCTACACGACTTGTGTAGGCTTTACAGACACCTACAACCTTGTCAATCTTACTTGGACCAACACCAGACCCAATTGTCACACCACCAGCGACAGGGTTTGACGACGTAACAAATGGATAAGTTCCTTGGTCAATGTCCAACATGACACCTTGAGCACCTTCAAACAGTACACGTTTGCCATTATCAAGCGCATCGTTCAAGATAACAGATGTATCTGTCACATACTGCTTGATTTGTTGGCCATACTCGTAGTACTCTTCAAAAATATCATCAATTGAAATAGGAGTACTGTCATATAATTTTTCAAACAGACGATTCTTCTCCGCAAGATTGCGTTCCAAACGCTCACGAAAAATTTCTTTATCCAAAAGATCTGCAATACGAATTCCAACACGAGCAGCTTTATCCATATAGGCTGGACCGATTCCCTTGATTGTAGTACCAATTTTATTGTCGCCCTTAGCTTCCTCTTGCAAACGGTCTAATTCAATGTGATATGGTAAAATGACATGCGCACGATCCGAAATGCGCAAATTATCTGTTGTCACACCTTCTTCATGAAGATAATTCAACTCTTTTACTAGAGATTTAGGGTTTACAACCATCCCATTCCCAATAACAGAGATTTTTTCAGGAAAGAAAATTCCAGATGGAATCAAGTGCAACTTAAATTTCTTACCATCAATCACAATCGTGTGACCAGCATTATCACCACCTTGATAACGAGCAATTACCTCTGCATTAGCTGAAAGAAAATCTGTAATTTTCCCTTTACCTTCATCACCCCACTGGGTACCTACAACAACAACTGAAGTCATAATAAAATTCGTCTGAGCTACTAGCAGCTCGTCCTTTCTCATATACATGGCAGGAATTTCACCCGCAATTATATCTTACAATTTATTATAAGAAAAAAACACTATTTTATCAAGAAGAAACAGTAGAAAAGATTTGGAAATTCTTTCATTTCTAAATACAGAAGCCTTTGATTATAAGCTAATTCTATATTTTTTAAAAACTAGCTACAACTATCGTTCGTAATTATGATATAGATGCTTCCTATTGGATAATAGTTGTACCACCTTGCAGGAATTTATCTAGATATAGACGATAAGCTGTTTTAAAGTGATATAGTGAAAAGTCCCTATCACTTTTTATTTTAAATCGGATTAAGTAATATAGTAAAAAACGAAGATGAAGTGATTCCCACTCTGAACAACTCTGGCCTAAAGAGGCATATTCTTGTTCAACTAGTTTCAAAAAGACAAATGCTCGATCATAAAATTTCTGAAGCATATAAAAATTCCCTTTCTTATTAGTAACACTAGTCTAACAAAAAAAGGAACTAAAAAAGCTTCAAATCCTATAAAAAAAGAATTTAAAGCTAAACGAACTAAAAATAAAATAAAGAGGTAATTATAGATTTAAAAACTAAAATTTGAAATTTCAACAGTCCACTATATTTATAAATAAAAAAAACGCTCAGTTGAACGTTTCGATTTATACTCCGCCAGTAGGACTCGAACCTACGACATCATGATTAACAGTCATGCGCTACTACCAACTGAGCTATGGCGGATAAAA